>NZ_JALSLB010000015.1 GCF_026988555.1 Thermococcus sp.
CAAGCCGGACTTCGTGGTTCTCGATGAGCCAACATCGGCTCTCGATGTTTCGGTGCAGGCGAACATCCTGAACACCCTCAAGGGACTGCAGAAGGAATACGGCTTCTCGTACCTCTTCATAAGCCACGACCTCGGCGTCGTCAAGTATATGAGTCACAGAATGGGCGTCATGTACCTGGGTAAGCTTGTTGAAGTCGGGCCGGCCAAGAGGATATTTGAGAACCCGCTTCATCCCTATACCCAGATGCTCCTCTCTGCGATTCCTGTGCCCGATCCGGAGCTGGCCAGGACAAAGAAGAGGATGGAGGTCAAGGGGGAGCCACCAAGTCCGGTAAACCCGCCGAAAGGCTGCCGCTTCCATCCCCGCTGTCCCCTGGCCAAGGCAGGCCTCTGCGACAGGAGGGAGCCACCACTAATCGAGGTTGAGAAGGACCACTACGTCGCGTGCTGGCTGTATGAGAAATCTTAGTCTTTTCCCTATTTTATTCCGAGCGTATCATGGAGAAGGGCGGAGTAAAACGCCGTCCTGAACCGGGGGTCCTTTTTAAGAAGGTTTGTGTAGACCTGATCCTTTCCGGAGTCCTTCATGACCGTCCCACCCTCCAGCCATAGCCTCATGTAGATCGTACCTTCGGTGACTATCCTGATGTCCCCTAGGTCACTGGAGCCCTTAACCCCGAGTATCCCTTTGAGAAGCGCCAGTCCCAGGGAATTCTCCCTCTCCGTTTCGGCGAGCCTTTCGTCGATGTCGATATGCCTGCTGTGCCCCGTGGGGATGCCTATCATCCTGAGTATGTTCCACCGCCTTATATGAGAGACTCTTCTCTCCAGAACCTCTTCGGTGGCCCGTTCCAGATTTTCAAACGTGTCCTTCAGCAGCTTCTCCAGGTTCTCCGGAAGAAGCACTGGGAGGGGGTTTTGAGCGGAGTTGAGGAATCTCTCTTTATCAGGGTCCTTTACGAGGACCGCTTTCCTCGGTTCAATCGAGACGAACTCGATAAAATACGAGTCCATGGCCAACCTTCGTATGCTCTTCCCTTTTTTTATGACCCTGAAGACTGTGAAAGGAACCTCCATAGGCATCCCAAAGGTATTTAACCGTGGCCCCAATAAGTCTTGCGGTGGAAGATGAGGGTCGATGAACTTCCGGTTGATGAGAGGATAAAGAGAATCATCATTGAGAGAGGCATAGGAGAGCTGTACCCGCCCCAGGCCGAAGCCCTCACCAGTGGAGTGCTGGAGGGACGGAACTTAGTTCTGGCGATCCCAACGGCTAGTGGAAAAACACTGGTCAGCGAGGTGGTCATGGTAAGCAGGCTCCTTCGGGAGGGTGGCAAGGCGGTCTACCTGGTTCCGCTCAAGGCCCTCGCCGAGGAGAAGTACCGCGAGTTCAAGATTTGGGAGGCCTTGGGCCTGCGCGTTGCGGCAACCACCGGTGATTACGACTCCAGTGATGAGTGGCTTGGGAATTATGACATCATCGTTGCCACGGCCGAGAAGTTCGACTCTCTGCTTCGTCATGGAGCCAACTGGGTAAAGGACGTGGGACTGGTCATCGCTGATGAGGTTCACCTCATAGGCTCGTACGACAGGGGGGCAACGCTTGAGATGATCCTGAGCCACATGCTGGATCAGGCGCAGATCCTCGCCCTGAGCGCTACAATTGGAAACGCCGAGGAACTGGCGGAATGGCTCAACGCGGAGCTCGTCGCGAGCGACTGGCGGCCGGTTCAGCTCAGGAAAGGGGTCTTCTCCCACGGACTCCTCACATGGGAGGATGGTAGCACCGAGCGTCATCCCGAGAACTGGGCATCCTTGGCCACGGGTGCAGTCCAGAAAGAAAAACAGGCTCTGGTGTTTGTGAACACCCGCCGCTCTGCCGAGAGGGAGGCCCTGAGCCTGAGCGGAAAGATCTCCCGGCTCCTGACGAAACCGGAGAGAAGGACGTTGAACGACCTCGTGGGCTCCATAGAGGATAATCCAACGACTGAGAAACTCAAGAGGGCCCTTAAGGGGGGCGTTGCATTCCACCACGCGGGTTTGAGCAGGATAGAGAGGACTTTAATCGAAGATGCCTTCCGTGATGGCATCATTAAGGTGATAACGGCCACACCGACGCTCAGTGCTGGAATAAATCTCCCAGCGTTCCGTGTTATTATAAGAGACACCAAGCGTTACGCCGGCTTCGGCTGGACTGACATTCCCGTTTTGGAGCTTCAGCAGATGATGGGACGTGCCGGGAGACCCAAGTACGATAAGGTGGGCGAGGCCATAATCGTTGCGAGGACTGAGGATCCGAAGAAGCTGATGGAGAGGTACGTCTTTGGAAAGCCGGAGAAGCTCTTTTCAATGCTGGCCAATGAGCAGGCATTTAGGAGTCAGATCCTGGCGTTGATAACCAACTTCGGTGTTTCCAGTTTTCAGGAGCTCCTGCACTTCCTGGAGAAGACGTTCTACTTCCACCAGAGGAGTGATACATCATCGCTGGAGTGGAAGGCGAAGGAGATAGTCTATTTCCTCATCGAAAACGACTTTATCGACATGGGGACCGACGACCGCTTCATGCCCCTGCCCCTTGGAAGGAGAACCTCCCAGCTCTACATAGACCCACTGACGGCCAAGAAGTTCCACGACGCTTTTCCAAAGCTCGAGGATAATCCGAACCCCTTCGGAATCTTCCAGCTCATGGCATCGACGCCGGACATGGCCACGTTGAACGCCCGGAGACGGGAGATGGAGGACTACCTCGACCTGGCATATGAGATGGAGGATAAGCTTTACACGAACATCCCCTACTACGAAGACTCGCGCTTCCAGGGATTTTTGGGCCAGATAAAAACGGCAAAGGTGCTCCTCGACTGGATAAACGAGGTTCCGGAGACGAGGATATACGAGACCTACAACATAGACCCCGGCGACCTACACAGGATCCTCGAACTGGCCGACTGGCTCATGTATTCGCTCATAGAGCTCTACAGGCTCTTCGAGCCAAAGGCAGAGGTTCTGACCTACCTCCGTGACCTGCACCTCCGCCTGCGCCACGGCGTTCGCGAGGAGCTCCTCGAACTGGTCAGATTGCCTAACATCGGGAGAAGGAGGGCGAGGGCCCTCTACAACGCCGGATTCCGCACGCAGGATGACGTAATGCGCGCCAAGGTGAGAGATCTTCTGAAGGTGGAGGGCATAGGCATGAAGGTCGTTGAGGGCCTCTTCAACCACTTCGGCGTCGAGATGCCGGGGGTGAAAGGGAGGCGAAAGAACGGGAATAAAAGAACCAGGAAAGGCACCCTCGACGATTTTTTGAAGTGAGTTAAGCTTTTAAACCCCCTCTTTTTACTCTGGCGTGGGCACTATGATAGTCATCGTAACCGGGATGCCAGGATCCGGAAAGAGCAAGATCGTGAAGGAGTTTGAGAGTAGGGGATTTCCGAGCGTTTCTATGGGAGATATTGTGAGGGAGGAGACCGTAAAGCGGGGTCTCGAGCTCACCAAAGAGAACGTCGCCAAAGTCAGCATAAGGCTTCGGCAGGAGCTCGGCCAGAACGCGGTTGCGAAACTCGCGGTTGAGAAGGTTCGGGAGTTGCTGAGGGAAACAGACGTGGTGGTAATCGACGGCGTCCGCTCTCTGGACGAAGTGGGGACGTTTAGGAGCGCTTTTCCGGGGGAGAGGATAGTGACCATCGCCGTACACACCCCTCCGAGACAGCGTTTTGAACGGCTCAGGGCCAGGGGCAGGCACGATGACCCAAGGAGCTGGGAGGACTTTGAGGAGAGGGACTGGAAGGAGCTGAAGTTTGGCATAGGCAACGTCATGGCTATGGCCGACTACATGCTGGTGAACGACGGCCCCCACGAGGATTACATCAGGCGCGTCAAGGAGCTCGTGAGGACCATCCTATCCGAGCATTGAATCTAGGAAGAGCATGACGTAGAAACCCGCGAAGAAGCCCAGGGTGACGAGCGTCTCGTTCTTCTCCATCCTGTATATCTCTGGGATCATCTCCTTAACCGTGACGTAGAGCATCGCGCCCCCAGCCATTCCAAGTCCGTAGGGGAGAAGCCAGCTGAAGAGGGTGAAGAAGTAAGCCCCGACAAGGACCATCGCCATCTCCGCCAGACCGCTCAGGACGCCCATGAGTATCGGCTGGAGCCTCTTCCCCTGCAGCGTTGCGAGGGGGAGGGAGACAACGGTTCCCTCGGGGAAGTCCTGTATGCCTATGGCTATGGTTGTCACGAGGCCGACCTCTAGGCTGTAGACTAGTGATGTTCCGACGGCCAGGCCTTCGGGCAGGTTGTGGATTATCACAGCTATCACCAGCAGCCACACCTTTCTCAGACGCTCTTTCATGGATCTAGGCCCCTCGTACCCCCTGGCCAGGTGTTCGTGGGGGAGGAGGCGGTCTATTGCGTAGATAATCAGAACACCCAGTGTTATGCCTATTCCTGCTGGAATAAACGAACCTGTACTCCCTATCGCGGGGAGGATCAGTGACGTGAACGCCGCGACTATCATAACCCCTGCGGCAAAGCTGAGGGAGAAGTCTACCCCTTCCTCCGGCAAACGTTTGGCGAATATCGCCACCATTGCCCCTAGAGATGTCATTATGGCCACGAATAAGCCCGCATAGAAGGCCACCCACATGATTTCACCGTTTGAAACCCTCAGTATCCAGCCGGCGAGGTTCGTGATGAAGTTCTCTAACACTGTTAGGACACCCTAACTATTTTGGTGGTTGGGTTTATAAGGCTTCTTCCGAGCATTACCCCGGTGGTGAGAATGGAGCTGTTTGAGGAAGTTGAAGTTGAGACCCATGTTTGCCCTACGGAGGACTTGGAAAAGGTGAAGACTGCGATGCTCAACCTCATTCCCGGGCTTGAGTTTGAGGTGTTCGAAAAGGAGGAGTACACCATCCTCACCGGGAAGACGACGAGTAGAAAAGCCCTCCAGAGGCTTTACGAACTCTTCCGCGGTCAGGCGATACTTGACACGGCGCGCTCATTCTTGGAGGATGGTTACTTCGGTGAGGAAATAATTCTGAGGGTTAACAAGCAGGCCGCCTACGCCGGATCCGTTAACTTCAACGAGGAAAGTCCCCTTGGCCCGATAACAATAATCATAAGAACCAAGGATCCACAGGGACTCATGAAGTGGCTCGCACCGAGGACGAGGGATGGAATTCCGGTGGAATAAAAAGAGAAATGCTCAGTCTCTCCTTCTCCTCTTTTTACCCCAGGATATCTTTGCCGTCAGCACTTTTTCGCTGGAAAATATCCTTGCCGCGAAGTAGAGGGTTACTAGGGACAGGGCGCTTAGGTATGCGATGCTGAGTGTCATGGGACCATAGCTCCCGGAGAGGGCGTACCTGTAGGCCAGTATTGGGTGGGTAAACGGATCCGCTAGGAGACCGTAGTGCGCCAGGGCTGGTAGCTCATTGATGTCTGTGAACATCAGGATAAATGCCGGGAACGCGAGCGGCAGTATGACCGAGCTCACGACCGTATTTGCGCTCTGGACATCCTCCGCAAACACCGCCAGTATCATCGCGAGGCTCAGTGCAAAGACTATCGTCAGGAACACCACGAGTGCAAAGAGCAGCATTCCCATCGGGGTGACACCCAGGCCAAGCTCCTTCAGGGTCACTCCCGTCTCCGTTGTGAATGAGCCGAGGTAGCTTTTAAGACCTATCATGTAAGCCAGAGCGGCTATCAGGCCCATGATCGCGGTTCCGCTGATTTTTGAGGCCACTATGGTCGTCCTCTTAACTGGAAGGGTCAGGAGGGTTTCAAGGGTCTTGTTCTCCTTCTCGCTTGCTATGGCTCCTGCCGCCATCTGGGCGGTTATCGTCACCATCAGAAAGACTATGAGGGGAAGGCTGATCGCCTGCGATGTGAGGACGCCCGAGACGAGCGACGGTGGGGCGTTCACTATATGGTGATTTATGAAGGATCTGCTCTCCGCCCTAACCGGGTGAAGGAGGGCCTCTGGTTGACCGACGTTCAGGTTTTTGAGCTTCAGCTTTGCTATCTCCTCCGATAGGACGTTTATGACTGCATTTATCCTGGATTCACTGACGCTTTCCCTGACCCCCGTTCCTACGGAGTGGAAGATTCCGTAGACTTCCACAGTAGCGATCCTGTTGTCCTCGATGCTGACGCTGAAGTTGCGTGGTATGACGACGAGGACGTTCTGTTTTTCCTGGTAGGCTCGGTTCAGCGCCCCCTGAAGTGAGCTCGCGTTTATCTGTGTGACCGTCACGTTTGGGGCTGCGGTTAGGGCGTTAACCAGCACCCTCCCGTACGGGCCGTCGTCGAGGCTGACTATGACGACGTGGGTCTCCCCCTGGGCCGTTTCCATTCCGACCTGCATCACCTTTCCCATGGCGGGATATATTATCAGTGGTACTATTATAAGGCCGAAGAGCAGTTTCTTGTCCCTTATGAGGCTCAGTATCTCCTTCCTCGCAAGCACCCAGAAATCGCTCATGATCCCTCACCATCCACCGGTTCAACCGCCCTCATAAAGACCTCCTCGAGGTTCTCGGCACCATAGCGCTCCTTCAGCTCCTCCGGGGTCCCTATCTCGATGATCTTTCCCCTGTTTATCAGGGCAACGCGGTCACAGAGGAACTCGACCTCAAGCATGTTGTGGCTGGAGACCAGAAAGGTCGTTCCCTCCTCCCTGGCGAAGCGTTTTATTGTCTTCCTGATCGTGTAAGCGTTGACTATATCCAGCCCGCTCGCCGGTTCGTCGAGTATCGCCAGCCCTGGCATCACCATCAGCGCCCTTGCCAGGAGCAGTTTTCGGGTCATACCCTTAGAGTAGGTGGCCACTTTGTCGTTCAGTCTGTTTCCCAGGTTGGAAATTTTCTTTCCGAGCTCCACCATTCCTGTCGCCTTTTCATCATCTTTGGCGTACAGCCTCGCCATGAGTCGGAGATACTCGATCCCCGTGAGGTTCTTGTAGGCACCGGCCTCCTCCGGAAGGTAGCTTATTAGGGCCCGCACCTTCTCGGCTTCCCTGACCACATCGTGCCCGAACACCTCGGCCCTTCCCCCGGTCGGCTTCAGCAGAGTTGCCAGTATCTTCAGGGTGGTGCTCTTGCCCGCCCCGTTCGGCCCGATGAGGCCGAATATCTCACCCTCGTTGATGGAGAAGCTTATCCCCTTGAGGGCCTTCACCTTTCCGTAGTCCTTCTCCAGGTTCAGAACTTCAACCATGGGCATGTTTGGCCCTCCCAACTTTGTAGAGTACGAGACCAAGGATTGATAATGTTGCCCCAAAAACGAAGAGGCTCAGGATCGATGAATAACCACTTATGATGGCAATGCCAAGGCCGCTCGAAAGGCCCAGCCAGCCGTTTAATTCGTGGTCGTTTTTAAAGCCATGGCCGAGCCCCAGGAGCAGCGCCCCAACAGCGACCAGCCCGAGCTCAATGATGAAGATGGGCGTGTTTATCCCCGTATAGACCTCTCCACTCGGCACTTTCATGCAGGCCAGCCGTTCAATGGGCGGCTCTGCTATGCCTAGGCTTATGCCGAGGAGATAAACCATCAGCCCGGCCAATTTCTTACTCATCCCTATCACCCTCGTAAAGGAATACGTCCTCGATTTTAACGCCGAAAAAGCGCGCTATCCTAAAAGCTAATCTCAGCGATGGGTCGTATTTACCCTTCTCAATCGCTATCACCGTCTGCCTCGTTACCCCTAGGGCCTTCGCCAGTTCCTCCTGGGTTAAGCCTTTGGCCTCCCTTAGCTCTCGCAGGCGATTTTTCATAGGCTCACATCCTCCCGGCATAATAGGCTCTGAAGATGAGGTTGCCTAGGAATATGGTAGCGAATATCAGGACGGCGAGGTTGGTGCACCGCTCGTCCCTGAGAACCAGCCACGAGTAGTAGAGCGCCGCCACTGTGACGAGAAGGACGAGCTCCAGGGTTCTCGCCGCTGAGAGTTTGGCTATCTCGAAGGCCCTCTCGTCTGGGGGAAGACCGATATCCCTCACTATCGTCCGGGTCATGAAATGGCCCAGGAGTCCGCCTCCAACAATGGCAACCAACGAGACTAAGATGAGTTCGTTCATTCACATCCTCCTCCTGTAGTAGATCCCAGCCCCGATCATCGAGAGGCTCCAAGTTAACATGAATAAAATGGAGAGCGTTTCAGAGCTCGGGTTCCACAGGTGGAAGAGGCTCACCAACAGAACTATTGAGGCAACGAACGTCATGTTCCTGCCGACCATTGCCCAGGACTTGAGCTCTATCAGCTCAACCCTCTCATCCGTGAGGGGTTCCTCTGGAGTTAATGTGGCCCTTTTTACCCGGAGGATAAGCGCCCAAGACACCACTACAACCAGGACAAGAAGCGCGCCGGGAGTTCTTTTCAGATACCCCGTCATGATGAAAGCCCCTATAGCCGAGGTTGTTCCCAGTAGAATTCCCAGGGACAACAGTTGCAGGATCACCTCTCTTTTCTCGACCATCTCTGAGCCGGTAATCGTCAGAAGTCCCCACCCACCGATGAACGCTATCCCAAAGACGAGGACGCCAACGAGGAGCGGAAACGTCCACTCCGGAGGGTTGGAGCTTACCACCATCGTTCCGCCACTTGCTTCATAAAGCCAGGCAAGATAAAGGACATACACCAGGGCAAAGACAAGTAGAAGACCGAGCACGTTTCGCTTCCAGCGCTCCATTCACATCACCCGCTCATAATGCGCCTTCAGGACTGCCGCGGCCAGGACACCCGCTAACATCGACAACAGGAGCCACTTTGAAAGC
Organism: Thermococcus sp.; assembly: GCF_026988555.1. Taxonomy (NCBI): domain Archaea; kingdom Methanobacteriati; phylum Methanobacteriota; class Thermococci; order Thermococcales; family Thermococcaceae; genus Thermococcus; species Thermococcus sp. Next base: position 8,777 of record NZ_JALSLB010000015.1, read on the forward strand.
AGAACCACAGTTTCATAGTCATGGCCAGCGAGCCAGATCAGTTCGTAGCCAAGAACGACGAAACCGACTCCCATGCCTTGGTAAAAACTCTTCATGGTTATCAGCTCGGTCCTTTCGTCTCTGAGGGGCCCTACTTTCTTCTCGTAGGTCTTCGCAAGGACCCAGGTTCCGAGCCAGACGAGGGTGAAGAAGAACCAGCTTAGGTATGTGCTGGTTCGCGAGTAATAACTCACCAGGAAAATTGTCGTGAACAGAAAGACGAAGTGAATGACCCCGAACCTCACTCACATCACCCGCTTGTAATGATAGTGAGAAATCAGGGGCACGGCCGCACCAAGGGCGAGGGGAATTATAAGCTTCGTAGCCACCTCGACGTTCTCCTTGTTGTACTCCCATAGATATTCAGCGAAGAGGAAAAAGCTCATCACAGCATAGCCGTTCCTCGCGCTCTTCGCACTTATGAGCCTGCTCCTCTCATCCTCAATCCTCTCAACCTTTGAGTCGTAGTACCAAGCCAGCAGATAGCTTAGCAAAAAGCCCGCGACAAAAATTCCCACAGCCAGAAGGGCTTTTCCGGACTTTGTTGAGTAAGCCAGCCCGATTATCATGCCCGTGATGAGAATCCCGAGCAGGCCTTCGTACTTCATTCACATCACCCTCAAGTAGTAGTGTTTCAGCGCGACCTTTAGAACCGAGACGAGAACCATCAGGGCAAGGGAGAGGTAGTAGGCGCTCCTCAGCTCCGGGCAGCTCTGGGAAAGTACCGCCAGACCCACCACGCTGAAAGCGAGGACGAGCACCAAAACCTGAAGCGTCCTTCTTGATGCCATCTCCTCAATGCGGAGCGTTCTCTCATCGTTTATAATCTCACCGCGCCTCTTAACCCACTCGGAATATAAGAAGGTCGTGGCAATTGCCCCAGCCAGAACCCCAAAGGCGAGTGCGGCGTTTCCCATCCAGAGGGCCACGGCCAACAGCGATGCGGTCGTGGCCGGAATCGCATATCCAATTGCCTTCCATCCTTCCACATTCATCACCATGTAAAGTTTCCTTTACGTAAAGCTTCCTTTACATCCTTATAAGCCTTTCCCCTCAAAGTTTTTAAAGCAAAGGCAATAACTCAATCCGCGCGGGGGTAGCCGAGCCTGGCCAAAGGCGCGGGATTTAGGGTCCCGTCCCGCAGGGGTTCGCGGGTTCGAATCCCGTCCCCCGCACCATACAAACTTCGCCTTTGCGACGTTGAAGTGGAGCTTCAACGCACGGGATGATAGTCCCGTTGAGTTTGACCAAGACTCGTGATTCTTCTCTAAATGCACTTCTGTGAGGTTTGCACTTTCAAACGGCTATTTTCTCGGGGAAATTCTCTTTAGGGGGCTATTAAACGTGTTTTCTCTAAAAAGCGCTCCTTCGGAGCGCGTGAAAGTGTAAACCTAATGGCAACGGCTCTTAACTTGGAGAATTTCACACATCCAAGGGGCTATTGGAAGTGCAAACACTCACCAAAAAGCTCCCTATCACAGGAATCACTAACTTTGATGAAACTTTGCTCAGCAAAGTTTCCTTGATGAATCTTTTCCCAAAAGCTTCAGCGCTGGCGGAAGGTTATGTGCTTCTTCTAAAGCATTCATTTTTGAGCGGGTTTTTTCCTAACTTACCCCTTGGTGAGTGTTTCACGCTCTAAATGGCGTCCAAAGGACGCCTTCTTGAGTGAAACACTCTTCAAAAAGCACGTGAAAAAGGAACCAAACTCAAAATGGACACCTCTAGAATAATGAATCTTGTTTTCCGCCAGCGCTTTCGTCGGAAAGGGCTGTTATGGTGGGCCCGCGGGGACTTGAACCCCGGACCTCCACCGTGTGAGGGTGGCGTCATAACCAGTCTAGACCACGGGCCCATCCGAAGATAATGCCAAAAGCAGGGAATATAAAGCTTTCGCTGGGCTTTAGGTTTCTTCCAGTATCTTCCTTGGAGCCCTCCCGAACTCCACCAGGTATTCTGCCTCAACGATGTGGAGCCGCCCCGGGACAACCATGACATGAGGCTGTCTCCCGAAGTCCTCGTTTATCATATCTTTAACGTAGCCCGCCCGCAGTGTTGGATTCAGAGAGCCCGCCCTTGCAAGGACAACTACTAGAGTGTCGGGCGTGAAAATCCTATCACCTTTCATGTTCTCCACCTGGAGGAGTATCTCCATCGCCTCGTTGGCGGTCATGTAGCGGTTTTGGTGGGCTCTTATGTCGAGGAAGAGCATTGTATGAAGGCCCCTCTCGCGGTTCTCCCTGATTACGTCGTAGTGGCTGGTTGGAAACCAATTTTTCTCCGGATACGCCACCGTGGCGCTCTTCCCAAACTTGTATATCTGGAGGCCCGTTACGGCGATCGCCGAGTAGATGCTGGGTGCGTGGATTACGTGGCTTTCGATACCCATCCTCTTTGCCCTTATTCTGAGGTCGGAGTGCGTTGTTGCCACCATGGGATCCCCTGCCGTCAAAAAGGCAACGTCCTTTTTCTTGGCCTCACTTAGGACGGTGCGCTCAAAGTTGAGCTCAACATCCTCTCTGCTGAGCCTCTTTATAGGTTTACCTATCATGGCCTCTATTCTGTCCACCGTCGTTCCGGCCAGCAGGGATGTGTAGAACTCCGCAAACACCAGGTCGCATTTCTTAGCGGTCTCAAGCCCTTTGAGAGTGATGTCCCTCTCATCGTAAAGACCGAGTCCTATGAAGTAAATCGCCATCGTCTCACCGGCGGAAGTTTCCCTTCCACCTTTTAAGATTACCCTCGCAGCGCATGCTAGTTTCATGTTGCCGTGTGAGCCCAGTGCCACCTTAACCCTCGCTGTGGGGTGAGAACCAGCTGTGAACCGGGTTTGCCTAACTTGCCTGGCTTTTTATGTGGAGAGCCGACCCAACGTTCATCAGAAAAGGCTGTTGTGGTGCGGTGGCCGGGATTTGAACCCGGGTCACCGGCTTGGAAGGCCGGTGTCCTAGACCAGGCTAGACTACCACCGCGCAGAAAGTGGTGGGGCGAGGGGGATTTGAACCCCCGACACCCGGATCTTCAGTCCGGCGCTCTCCCAGGCTGAGCTACCGCCCCACGCCCAAAGATAAAAGGCCGGAGCGAATTTATAAATCTTGCGGTGAGCCGAAAGCAGACCCACCTTGGGAAGGAATCCGTGAGGCGGCACTATACCCTTGGTTCAACAGCGTAGACCGTCTCGTCCTCTCTAATACCATCGATGAGTCCCCTGTGCCGCCTCACGCAGCTCTCGCACTCGCCGCAGTGTATGGGCTTTCCATCCCTTGTGAAGCCCTTCGGCATATAGCAGGAGCTGGAGTACTCGTACTTGGCGCCAAGCTCCTTTAAACGTTTAGCTATGCCCCTCTTGTCGAGGTCTATTAGCGGGGCGACGACCTTCACGTCTGCCATTGTTCCGTATTTCAGCATCTCGTTCATCTTTTCGACAAACTCTGAAGTGTTGTCCGGAAAAGTTGCCCCCTCCTCGGCGTTGAAGCCGACTATTATATCGCCCCCGCCGAGCGCATCGAGGAGCGAAGCCGCTAAGCTTATCAGCACGACGTTTCTCGCCGGAATCCAGACGCTTTTTGCTGTTTCTTTGGCCCTCTCAAAATTCTCAAGCTCTTCTCTAGTAACCTTCGGTGTCTCCCCCCCAACGAGCGTCGTTCCCCTCAGCTTTGAGAACTCCTCAAGAAAGTCGAGGCGGACTATCTTCAATGGAACATCCAGCTCCTTCGAGAAGAACTCCGCGACCCTGTTCGTAACGCGCTCCTCGTTGCTTCCGTAGTTGGCGGTGACCATTATGACCTCGTCGTAGTTTCTCTTCGCCCAGTAGAGGCAGGCGGTACTGTCAAGCCCACCCGAGAACAAAACCACCGCGCGCTTCATGGTATCACCCCTAGATTAAAGTTGGGCCGGCGATTAAAAACTTACTCCAGCGCTAGGCCGACTATCTCTTCCACACTCGAAAAGCCCTCGCTTTTGAGGTATCCAGTTATCCCCTCGTTTATCTCCCGGAATACTCCCCATCCCCGGAGTGAGACGGCTGTACCAACCTGAAGGGCCGAGGCTCCGGCGAGGAGAAACTCAACCGCGTCCCACCACGTCGTTATACCCCCAATTCCTATCACCGGGATTTCAAGTGTTCTCGCGAGGTCGTAGACGGCCCTCAAGGCGACGGGCTTCACTCCGGGCCCCGAATAGCCTCCGACCCTGTTGCTCAGTATCGGCCTCCTCGCGTAGACGTCTATGGCTATCGCCTTCAGCGTGTTTATGGCGGAGACCGCATCTGCCCCCGCTTTTTCGGCTGCAAGACCGAGCTTCGTTATGTCGTTCGTGTTCGGAGTCAGCTTCGCTATCACTGGCCTGTCAGTGGCGTCTTTAATTGCCCTGACCACCTCGTAGACGTTCTCCGGTTTCTGGCCTATTTCCATGCCGTAGCCCTTTGCATGGGGACAGCTGAGGTTGAGCTCGAAGGCGTCCGCAACGTCACTTAGCTTCTCGGCCAAAAAGGCAAACTCCTCTGGTGTCCCTCCGAAAATCGAGACGATCAGCGGGAAGTCGAAGGTGAAGCCTTCAACCATCTCAAGGAAGCCCTTCCAGCCGGGGTTCGGCAGTCCCATCGCGTTTATCAATCCATAGGGGAGCTCCACGATCGTTGGGTTGGCATAACCCTTCCTCGGCTCGATTCCGATGGATTTGGTGATCACCCCCCCCGCACCTTCCTTATACGCTCTAATCCACTGCTCCGGAACCTTGTCATCTATCCCCGATGCGAGAAGAAGGGGGTTCTTAAGGTCAACTCCAAGAAGTTTGACTTTTAATGACGGCATCTTCGCACCTCACTAGGGAATGGGGTGATTATATTAAGGTTTTCTCCCTTCCCGGAGTTCCATACGCACGTCTTCGTCCATGAGTATGAAAAGCGCTAGTCCCGAAAGGAGCGTCAGGCTTACGGCGGCCAGTGAGAAGATGGATATTACCCAGATTATCCCGAATATAAGGTCGAGGAGGGCAACGTAGGCACCCCCATCAACGGCAATGCCGTTTCCGAGGTATACTCCGGCTGCGAAGAGTATGTGAAACGTTCCTATGAGAACAAAGCCGGGAAACATATACTGCTCCCCATAGCTCAGAACGGCGAGACCGTAGAAGTAAATTGAGAGAAGGAGAAAAAATGAGACGACGATTAGTCTAGGCCTCATTTCCGAGTTCCTCCACCGGGAGCCTCATTCTGGAAGCGGCTAACAGGAGCCCGATTCCAATCAGAGTAACGGCCAGGAAAATCGCCATCCCCGTCCCTACCCCGCTCACTAGGAGGAACATAACGTTGGGTGCCACTGCGTTGGCGGAGTTTGAGATGAGGCCGAGTGCAAAGCTGGCGTCGGGGTAGACCTCCTTGGAATAGGCCGCCGGTGCGGTCGTCCAGAACGCTGGTCCGGTACCCTGCACTATCCCCGTTACCGCCAAACCGAGCAGAAGTGCGCTGTAATCTCCCGAGGAGAATCCCTTCCATACAAGAAGCAGCCCCAGGAACGTTACCGCGTACGAAATGCTCATGACGCTGACTATCGCCTTGAATAGACCACGGTTGCTACTGTTCTTGACTGATAAGCGGTATCCGAGGTACCCCATGATTATCGACCACACACCAAGGGACACCTCAAGGGAGGTCAGGAGTGTTGAGATCTGGGCGCCGCTGAAGGGTGCGTGTTTAACCGTGAACGAGCCTATGGTGAATATTATCCACAGTGCGGGGAAGAACGTGAAGCCGAAAACCCACGTGAACGGCATCCTCCAGACGCTTACGCTGCTCGTCCGTGATGTGCTCTTGGGGATTTCAAAGTCCTCGACGAGGAACCACCAAACCGCGAGCATCAGGTACATGATGACTGCTGATATAATAAATACCCTTTGAATGGCGCCCCAGTCCGAGCTGTTCGGTGCAAGCCAGCCCGCAAGGTGAACTCCGTAGAGCCCACCCCAGAATATTCCCGATAGTATTATGCCCTTTGCAAACGGTCTCCCCGCGAGGAAGAGCCTGGCGATCTGGTTGCTGAAGACCGCGATGAGGGCCACGATGAACCCCTGGAAGAACCTCAGGGCAACCACCACCCACCAGTTCCCGACGAACGGGATTATAAACTGGGGCACCGCAGCGAAACTGACTATAAGAGCGACGCTCCTTTTGAACGAGCCTTTGAAGAGGTTAGTCCCTCCAAGCAGAAACGCAACAAAGAGACCAACAACGTAAGCGTCCTGCTGGTAGCTGAGTGCTGAACCGCTGATTCCGTAGTGAATTATAACCGCGTCTTTAAACCTCTCCAGCATGTGCATCGTACCGAATCCTGCCGCGAGAAGAATCGTGTTCAGTATGACGGTCATCCACCTGCTGTTTTTCATGTCAGCACCTCCTTTATTACATCATGTCATATCCTGCCTTTTCATATCCTGCCTTTCTACATCCCGAAGGGCAACAATAACCTCAAATCTCCGAGAGGGCGTTCCTCATCCTCTCCATGGCTTCTACAAGCTGGTCCTTCTTGGTCGCGTAGCTTATCCTTATCCACCCTTCCCCCTGCTTTCCGAAGGCGGTACCGGGGATAACGACGACTCCGGCCTTCTCAAGGAGCCAGTTTGCGAAGTCTTCGCTGCTCATATCGAGCTCCGGGTCAATCTTGGCCCACACATAGAAGGCTCCCTTGGGCTTGAATGGAGTTATGTGGGGCATGTTAAGAAGATTTTTAACGACTATCTTCCTCCTCTCCGCGTAGGTTCTGCGCATCTCCTCAAGTCCCGCCCAGCTGCGGCTGTCCCTGAGTGCTGTTATTCCGGCTATCTGGATGAAGGAAGCAACGTTTCCAATGACGTACGCGTGAAGTTTTATCATGTCCTTGATTATCTGATCCGGTGCTATTGTAAAGCCCAGCCTCCAGCCCGTCATGGCGAACGTCTTTGAGAAGCTGTTGGCTAGGATCGTGTTATCCGGGGCGTACTTTACCATCGGGTAGTGCTTGGCCCCCTCATAAAGGAAGTGTTCATAAGGCTCGTCGCTGAGTATGTAGAGGTTGTAATCCTCCGCAATATCAGCGAGGGCCTTTACGTCCTGTTTTTTCATAACGGCTCCGGTGGGGTTGTTGGGGTAGTTCACCACCAGCATCCTGGTGCGCTTGGTTATTGTCTCCACGAGCTCATCAGGGTCAACGCGGAAACCGTTCTCTTCCCTCAGGGGGATGCGAATTATCCCCGCCTCCGCTATCTTGGCGTCTTCCACGTAGCAGACGAAAGCGGGATCCGGGATTATGACGTCGTCCCCTTCCTCAAGAAGTGACTGAAACGCTAGGTACGTCCCCTCGTACGCACCCGCCGTTACGATGATGTTGTCTGGATGAACGTCGATCTTATAAAAATCGCTGTAATACTCCGCGATCGCCTCACGGAACTCCGGAATCCCCGCGTTTGGGGTGTAATGAGTGTATCCTTCGTCCAGGGCCCTTTTGGCGGCGTCCTTTATGACCCCCGGAGTGTCGAAGTCGGGCTCTCCAATCCCTAGGGAAATAACGTTCTTCATCTTCCTTGCCTTTTCAAAGAGCTCCCTAATCTTTGAGCGCTGAAGCAGGTTTATCCTGCCGGCCATAAAGTACTTACGCTTTTTGTATCTCATGAGCATCACCCCTTAAGCACGCAGAGATTAGAGCACTATTTTATAAATCTATCCTGTATGTGACCCAGTTCATCCCCAATTTTGCCTATAAAACTTCAACGAGAGCCGCGTTTTCAAAAAAAGTTTTCGCTTCTTCTCTCCTGCATTCAGCAGGCGGCATCTTCTTCAGGTTGAATTCCCTCATGAATTCCATGCACTCCTCCTCACTTCCAAAGAAAACCAGGTAGTTCTCACCCCTCCTCACACCTACCCTCTCTATAGCATCCTTTATCTGAAGTGTTCCCGCAAGGCGCAGGAGCAACTCACCTCCTGGAGTCTTCGCATGATTCGTTCCCCTCTCAAAGGAGTGCAGGGTCAGAACCGCCGCGAACCTAACCACCTCGTCGCAGGGGGCCCTTACAACCTGTATCTTCCCACCAAGGCGTGGAATTATTCTCCCGACCTCATCCACCAGCACTCTGACTATGCATACGTTGCTCCAAGTGCTTCCCATTACACACCCCTCGGAGAGATGCGTTCCGTGCCGTTAAAACGCTTTCCTTTCTCTATTTTCAGCCTTTTTAAATGATTTTTTGTGTATCAAAAAGTTATTAAAAATTTTTTTAAAATCATAATATGCTGATAATATTAAGCAAGCGCAAAGTATTTAACTAATTAAAGCACTATCTATTTCAGCGGCTTAGTGGATTGGGTGGTGCAGTAATGACCAAGATGCGTATCATCAGTGTACAGCTCCCGCAGGGACTCATAAACGCCATGGATCAGCTTGTTAAGAGGGGTGCTTACCCAAACAGGAGCGAGATAATACGGGAGGCTATTCGTGAGCTCCTAAAGAGAGAGCTCTACCAGCTGGAAACTGAAGAACGGTCAATGCCTGACTACGTGCTGAAATAAGCCCTGGACTAAGCTTGCTCAAATAAGTCCTTGAATCATATCCTCCAATAATCGGTCCGAATGAATGAGGGGGTTGGGAAAATGGTGTTTAAGCTCTTGGAGCAGGCAGGGATTGACCTGAATCTAGACGATGAGAAACCAAAGGCAAAGATAGAGGGGTTCTCGGACGAGAACCTTGCTGATCTGATAAAAATAGCCATTGTGGGCGTTGGTGGTTCCGGGAACAACACGATAACCAGACTCTACGAACTCGGGGTTCAGGGGGCGGAGCTCATAGCTATGAACACGGACGCCCAGCATCTCGCCAGGATCAAAGCCCATAAAAAGCTCCTCCTCGGACGGGAGATCACCCAGGGGAAGGGCTCCGGGGGAGACCCTGAGGTGGGGTATCGGGCTGCCGAGGCAAGCGCTCACGAGATCGCCGAGACCATAGGGGACGTTGACTTGGTATTTATAACGGCCGGTATGGGTAATGGTACTGGTACGGGGGCTGCCCCGGTTATTGCGAAGGTTATAAAGGAGCGTGCCAGGCACAACGGTCGCTTTAGGGAACCGCTCGTCGTCAGTGTTGTAACCTATCCTTTCAGGAACGAGGGTAAGATAAGGATTGAGAAGGCCAAGGCCGGCATAAAGGCCCTCATGTACTACTCCGACACCGTCATCATAATCGAGAACGACAAGCTCCTCAAGCTCGTTCCGAAGCTCCCGATAAACGCGGCCTTCCGCTTCGCCGACGAGATAATAGCCAGGATGGTCAAGGGCATCACCGAGACCATAAAGCTCCCGTCCATGGTCAACATCGACTTCGCCGACGTTTACAGCGTTATGCACAACGGTGGTGCGGCACTCATTGGAATCGGTGAGAGTGATTCCAGTAACAGAGCGGTTGATGCGGTCAAGAACGCCCTTGAGAACAAGATGCTTGAGGTCGAGTACGGCAGCGGCGACAAGGCTCTGGTTCACTTTACAACCGGTCCGGACGTCAGTCTGGGTGAGATAAGCGCCGCTATGGACATAGTCTACGAGAAGCTCGGTGAGAAATCGGAGATAAAATGGGGTGCGAGGATAGACGAGGATATGGGCAAGGTCGTCCGCGCCATGGTCATAATGACGGGCGTTAAGTCTCCCAACATCCTGGGCGGTGAACATGCCCTGCGCGTCGGCGACAGATTTAAGGACAACATAATCACCCCCATAGACGCCAAGCCGTTTAAGAGCACCGATAAAGGATTTGAGAGCTCGTTCGGCGACATCGCTAGGAACAAGAAAGGCGAGATACCTGTCCACGCCAAGCGGGCGCTTGAAGGTTTTCTCGACCTTACCTGATTTTCGTTCTTTTTAACCCTCACAGGTGATTTTATGGCAGTGGTAATTAGCGTAGCGAACCAGAAAGGCGGTGTTGGAAAAACCACCCTGACAATGAACCTCGGTTGTGCACTGGCCTCAAAGGGAAAACGCGTTCTCCTCGTTGACATCGACCCTCAGTTCAACCTTACCTTTGGTCTCATTGGCATGGAGGTTTTGAACTACGAGAACAGCAACGTTGGCACACTGATGACGCGTGAGAGCGAGATCAACGACGCAATAGTGGAGATCAGCAATGACCTTCATCTGCTCCCCAGCCATCTAAACCTCTCTGTTAAGGAGATAGAGATAATAAACGCGTACAACCGGGAACGGCGGCTGGAGAAGGCCCTTACTCCGGTTTTACCGGACTATGACTACGTCCTAATAGACAACCCGCCCAGCATGGGCATATTCTTGGTCAACTCCCTGACGGCATCCGATTACGTTCTCATACCCCTGGAGCTCAGCTACTTCGGCGTCATCGGGATGCAGCTCATGTTCAACCTCATGCGCATGATCCGCGAGGAAACCAACGAGAACCTGAAGCTCCTCGGCCTCGTTCCAAACAAGTTCACAAGGCAGACCAAAGTTCCAAAGACCCGTCTAAAGGAACTCAAGGAAGCGTACCCGGACGCCCCCATCTTAAAAACGATACCGAAGGCCATCGCACTTGAGAAGGCTCAGGGTAAGGGCATGAGCATATTTGAGTTTGAGAACGATGGAAGGGCTGCAAAGGCGTTTATGAAACTGGCAAGAGAGGTGGTAAGAATTGCCGAGGGATAAACTTCCCAAGCTGTTTGATGGTTCCGTTAACGAGCTCACCAAGCCCTCCCGTTTAAAGGCGGGGGACAGGTCCCGTAGCTCCCTTAAGTCCGAGAAGAAACAGAAAACCCTCTACGTTACACTGGACATGAACCGGAAGCTCATTGAACTTTACGGGGAGGAAGGCAGGAGACAGAGTACCATAGTTGAAGACGCCGTTAATCTCTACTACTACCTCAAAAAAGCGCTCGGTGAGAAGAAATTCAACGAACTCCTGAGTGCCGTTGGAAGGGAAGATCCGGAGTTCCTAGCGGAATATATCTCAAAACTCAGGGTTTAAGTTAATTAAGAGCCTTTCAGTCAGTCCGCTGGAATAAACGGTTAAAATCGACGGCATCATTCGCAGTAAGTTTCCACGATCCTTTCTATTATCTTACTCGTCTTTGCACGATCCTTCTTGTACAGGTAGGGTATCCTTATGACCTCCGCTTCTATCCCGTGTTTCCTGAGGTCCTCTTTCAGTCTTTTGCAGTTGAACGCCTGATCGGGACCCACCGCAACCACGTCGGGGTTTATTCTTTTCACCAGCTCGAAGTCTATGCTTCCCGGGGCCCCTATGTAGACCTCATCAACGTATTTTATGGATCTCAGGACCTCTGCCCTATCCTCTGCGGGGTTTATGGGCTCCCTTTTCTTGTTCTTCCTGACGGTTTCGTCGCTGGCCACTATAACCACCAGCTCGTCCCCGAGTTCCCTTGCCTGCTTCAGGAAGTGCAGGTGGCCCACATGGAGCAGGTCGAAGACCCCCCCGACGAGGACCCGCACCTTCCCCCTCTCCGAGCCGATCATGTGACTTCACCGTTGTCCAACGGTTACTTCCCACATCCTGTCCTTTGCGTGGTGTATCACCTTAACGGCTTTTCCCCTGGGTTTCTCCTTCATGGCCCTGCCGTCCATGAGGGCCACCCCTATTGCCAATGGTCTGCCATAGTCCTCTTCAACCACGAATACAAAGTCTCCCTCCTTTATGCTCTCGTCGGCATCGGTTATTCCGGCGGCCATAACATCGGCGCCCTTGAGTATGAATGGAACCGCACCAGCGTCAACCACAACCCTGCGTTTCCAGTTCCTTAGGTTCTCGGTGTTCGACAGCTCATAGAGGGCGATGACCAGAGGAAAGACGAGCCCCCCTCGTTTTATGAACGTGGGCCTACCGTTCACAAGCAGGATGTCGGTGGTTTTGTCGAACTCCGCCAGTTCAACCCTGTCCTTCTTCCCAAGGAGCTCCCTGCCCATGTCCTCGCCGAAGATCTCCCCCATCTCCCGGATTATCTCACGGATCTCCCTTTTACTGAGAGGATGTTTGATCTTAAGTTCCATCACCTGTTCCCCCATTTATTTCCTCATGGAGCCGTCTGGCACTTTCTCCTGGGTTCTCACTCGCGTAAATACTTCTTCCCACGATGATGTAGTCTGCTCCGGCCTCTAAAACCTCACCCGCCCTGCCGCCCTGGGCACCGACGCCAGGGGTGAGGATTTTGATTCCCGGCTTCAGCTTCGAGCGTATGTATGAAACGCGTTCTGGCCTTGTCGCGGGGGCCACTATGCCGAATGGTTCCAGTTCGTTGGCCAGCTCCACCAGTCTGTCCGTGAGAGATTGAATGAACTCCCTTGCCCCCGGATGGCTCATCTCGGTGACCATTATGACCTCGCCCAGATCCATAACGGCCCTTACACTGTCCCTGCCAGTGAACCCATGGGCGATGATGTAGTCCGCTCCTGCCTCGAAAACCTTGCTAGCTATCAGCCGGTTGGTGTTTGGGATGTCCGCGAGTTTGAGATCCGCGATTATCGGAAGCCCGGTTTCCACTTTAAGCCCCCTTATGATTCCCAGTCCAGAACCCAGTATCAGCGGCCAGTTGACCTTTACGGCCCACAGGTAATCCGCAGTCTCCCTTGCCACCCTCAGGGCAGTTCCCTTTTCGTACACGTCAAGCGCCAGGATGAGCCTTTTCATCACCTCACCCCGCAATGGACTTGATCTCCCCGGGTAATACCTCTGCTTTTAGCGCGAGGGCAACGTGGTAGGCACTCTTCATGGCATCTCCGGGGTTCTCCGCCCAGGTCACGACCACAAGGCAGCCTTCATTCAGCTCTGGCATCCTTTTGATGTCCTCATCGAGGGCCGGCATGGTCTCCCTGAGAGGTCTCTTGTCCTCTGGAAACACGACCTCCCCTTCGTCCACCACCAGTATCATAGCACCCTTTGCGAAGTACCGTATGGCTTCATCGCGGAGCTCTATGCTTTTGAACTCCGGGGGGTTTCTAACCACCACGGCGTACGCGGGATAGCTATCGATCCTGTGTACCTCCCGTGCTTCTGAGAAGTTCTCCGTAATCCCACGAACAAGGGATACCCCCTTTTCCGTGAGCGAATGCCCCCTCTGGGCGGAGCGTATAAGTCCCAGGTTGGTTAACCTCCTTAAGAGCGTCCTGACACTGCCCTCCCCTATGTTGAGTAACTCTGATATGGTTTTTCTCCCCGTGGGCTCTCCAAGGAGGAACAGTGTCGCAACAGCATCCTCAAGGGTAAATTCCGGATAGGCTCCCCTCTTCCAGCTCATCGACTTCCCTCCAGAGATGATACCCCCCACAAGATTAAAAGCTTGTTGGGTGGACGTTCTGACGTGGGACTCCGGGTTGAGCTAACAACGCGTCCCTTCCCACCCGGAACGACGCTCACAGAACGCAGACGAATACCTGGAAAACCCCATTCGCAACGATCACGGACCGGAGAGAACGGGAAAGGGGCAAAGGCCCCTCAAAGCCACTTTGGTTCCAGACCGGCCCACATCCTCATCTTCTCGTGGGCGATTATCCTGGGAATGTTCTGCTTCTCCTTCGGTCCCGGATTCTTCATGTAGAATGCGTTGACCTCGTAGACCGGGCCGAAGTCCCTCTTCTCAACCGCCATCCTCCCAAGCCTGACGAGATCGACGAGGAGTCCGGCGAGGGCCGGGCTGTCGTTGATCCTTCCGGAGATAATTATCTCATCGTGGGCACCGTTGAAGCTTACGTACTCCATGTGCATGGCGATGAACTTCTTGTCTCCGAGCGGTTCGAGAAATCCTGTCGGTTTTATATAGTGAGGAGCGTCGTAGCCTAGGAGTTCTTTGACGATGGAGCTCTTGGTGAACTCCTTGCTCTTGTTCCTCTCCTTGTCGGTGAGGGCGAGGAAGTCGTTATTTCCCCCGATGTTGAACTGGGCGATGTCAAGGACGTACCTGTTCCTCTGAGCAAAGTGGCTGAGGACATCGGCGGTTAGTGGGGTGGCACCGGTCGCACCGTCGTCCCCGAATATCGCGAGGTTGCTTTCCCTTGCCAGTTCGGCGTAAACCGGGTCGTTAGCTATGAGGGTTGGGATTGCGTTGACGAACGCCGCACCGCCGGTCTCCTTCGCGTACTGTGCGGCCGCGTAGACATAGACCTGTGTCGCGGTGAGCCTGTCCTTCCTATCCTCGGCGATGGCCTTCTCAAGCTCCTCTCTGCTTTCGAAGGGAATGAAGGCCTCGGTGGTGCAGACGTTGACGAAAACGTCCGGTTTGAGCTCTTTCCACTCGTTAACAAGGTGCTCAACGGCCGCCTCAATGGTCATCCCATCGTCGAGGCCGGTGGCTTTGATTGGAAGGTTCCTGAGGCTTCTCAGGTGAATTCCATTCCTGACGGTGATGCCCTTGAGGCTCTCCGGCGCCTCGGGATCGTACCTCTTGACCACATCGTACAGGTCTTTGCCAACCTTGGAAGCATCAACATCGTAGGAACCGACTATCTCAATCTCCCTGATTTTGATCGGGAGCTCGTCAGCGAGGGGAACGCCGTAGGGTTCCATCTTCCCGGCCTTTATCTTCTCCAGACCGCTTGCGAAGATGCTTGCAACGTATCCCTGTCCAAGTATCACAACCTTCACCATTGTTATCCACCTCCTTTCTTATTCAGGATATTTCATAGTGGTTAAATAGTTTTCGGCTACGAAACTTTTTCGGATACTAAATAGCTCGTGAGGCAGACACGGAGGTTCGTCAGAATGGCGAGCAGGAGAAAGAGTGCCCTAACCGAAGCCCCGGCTGGATACAGAAGGAAGAGCATGGTGGTGAAGATTCTCTCGTCCCTCTTGCCGGGGAGCTTTCTGAGGGCGGGAATCGAGCCGTAGGCGTCCTCACCGTAGGCGGCCTTGAACCTCTCGGTCGAGTAGCTCACCATCACCGAGCCGAGGAGAGCGAGGAGTGCAGTGAGATACCAGAGGGGCTCTCTGAGGGTCGAATAGGCCAGGAGGGCCAGAAACGCGCCGTCAACGTAGCGGTCGAGGAGGGAGTCGATGTAGCCCCCAAACCTGCTTTCCCTGAGCTGGGCCCTCGCCAGCTCCCCGTCAACGCCGTCGAGGATTGAGCTAATCTGATACAGTATTCCCGCCAGCGGAAGGCTGACGAGCGTCAGAAAGGCCGAAATCACTCCGAGGGCAAATGTAATGAGGGTCATCTGGTTCGGGGTGACCTTTTCGGCGAGGAGGTAGCTTATCTCCGTTGAAATCCTCCTGTTGAGGTGCCTACTGATGAAGCCGTCACCCGTTCCCTTCACCGCGGTCTTGGCGAGCATCCTCCTGGCCATCTTAAGGTCAGAGGGCGTGTCAACATCAATCCAGGGGAGGCCGTCGAGGAAGGTAACTGGCAGTTCAGCCCTCTCAACAATCTCGCTTAGGGGGTAGTCACCATCTTGCTCTCTCTCCAGTGCCTCCGTTATCTCAAAGATGCTCTCGTCGAGGATGAAGAGGCCTGTATCGACAGCGTCCCACTCGTCGAGAGATTTGCCTATCTCCTCAACCCTGCCGTTTTTGACCCTCACCTTCGTCGCCTCACCCACGTCCGTCCATCTCGGCTTTCTATCCGCTATCAGGCCGCTCCCCCTAAGGGCTTCCCGGATGAATTCCTCACCGTAAACGTGGTCGCCCATCACCAGAACGAATCTTCCAGAGACGTGGTTTTTGACCAAGTGGAGGGAGTGTCCGTTGCCCTTTTCAGGTTCGGGGTTGATTACCAGCTCGGCGTTGAGGCCGTGCCCTTCGATGAACTCATGGTAAAGTCCTGCATAGCGTTCGTTGGTGACTATTATGAACATCCCAACGCCATTTCGCCTGAGAAGGGTAAGCGTCCGGTAAAGAATCTCCCTCCGGGCGACTTTCAGGAGCCCCTTGGGCCTCTCTCCCATCCTTGTCCCCAGGCCTGCCGCCAGAATTACCGCCGTTTTTGGCACCATTGGCATCACCTTTTTAAAGCCCCCGCCGAGCCACTCTCCAGTGGGAATTATACATCGACGATTTGAAGTTTTCGGGTGAGAGGGATGCGAGTTGCGGTGCTGTATTCGGGCGGGAAGGACTCCAATTACGCCCTCTACTGGGCGCTGAGGCAGGGGTTTGAGGTCAAGTACCTCATCTCGATGGTGAGCGAGAGCGACGAGAGCTACATGTACCACGTGCCGAATATACACCTCACCGAACTCCAGGCGAAGGTGGTAGGAATTCCCCTCGTCAAGGGCTTCACCAGCGGCGAGAAGGAGAAGGAAGTCGAGGACATGAAGGCCGTCCTTGAGAGGCTGAGGATAGACGGCGTCGTTGCCGGTGCTCTGGCCAGTGAGTACCAGAAGAAGCGCGTTGACAGGGTAGCAAAGGAGCTTGGCATAGAGAGCTTCGCTCCAGCATGGCACCGCGACCCAATCGAGTATATGCGCGAACTGGTGGAAATATTTGACATCGTCATGGTCGGCACGGCCGCCTACGGCCTGGACGAGAGCTGGCTCGGAAGGAGGATTGACGAGAAAGCTTTGGAGGAACTTGTGGAGCTCCATGAGAAGTACAAAATCCACGTCGCCGGCGAAGGGGGAGAGTTCGAGACCTTTGTTCGTGATGCGTCCTTCTTCAAGGCGAGGATAGTCTTCGATGAGGTCGAGAAGGAGTGGAGTGAGTGCAACTACTCTGGAGTGCTGAAAGTGAAGAGGGCTCATCTGGAGTGGAAAGAAAATGGAAGGGTCTAATCTTCCTCAACGTCCGCCCACAGGCTGACCCGCAAACGGCCGCCGGTTGTTGGTTTGGATAAAACTTTATTAACCCATCCCAGACATTACCATCGGTGGTGGAATGATAGAGGTCGAAGGCCTCGTCAAGAGGTTCGGTTCTAACATGGCCCTCAAAGGGATAACCTTCACGGTCAAAGACGGCGAAATTTACGGCCTCCTCGGCCCCAACGGGAGCGGAAAGAGCACCACCATGAAGATCCTCTCAGGAATAATTCCCCCCTCATCGGGCAGGGTTGTCGTGGACGGCGTCGACGTTTCAAGCGACCCGATAGGGGTGAAGGAGATAGTCGGCTACGTCCCGGAAACGCCGGTTCTCTACGAGAGCCTCACCCCTGTTGAGTTTTTCAACTTCGTCGGGAGTGTGAGGAGAATCCCTAAGGAGGAGCTCCAGGAGCGCGTGGAGACCTTTGTGAAGGCTTTCGGGATAGAGAAGTACCTCGGTGAGATGATCGGTAACCTCAGCTTCGGAACCAGACAGAAAATCTCCCTGATAAGTGCCATGCTCCACGATCCTAAAGTTTTAATCCTCGACGAGGCAATGAACGGCCTCGACCCCAAGAGCGCGAGGATTTTAAGGGAGCTCCTGCTCGGGTTCAGGGAGGAGGGGAGGAGCGTGGTTTTTTCTACCCACGTTCTGGCTCTGGCCGAGACCATATGCGACCGCGTCGGTGTCATATACAACGGTGAGATAATTGCTGAAGGAACTGTGGAGCAGCTCAAAAGCTTTGCACACGAGGAGAGCCTTGAAGATGTGTTTCTTAAGCTCACTGAGAGCCAGGAAGAGGTGGCCGGAATAGTCATGGCCCTTAAGGAGGCCCTTTAGGGTGGGAGCATGTTCGAGATAGTCAGAATCCTCTACAGGGAGCTTCACTACAGGCGCCTCAAAAGCAACCCCCAGATAGCGGCCGACCCGGAGAAGTTCAGGAAGCAGCTCAGGAACTCTGGGAACATGAAGAGGGGCATAGCCCTCCAGTCCGTTGCCTTTCTCTTCTTCGGGATCATGATGGCTGGAGGTATCGCCGGAGCGGAGGACGAGACGAGGGCGTCCGTTATGTTCGCAACCTACGCGCTCCTGCCCTTCGTGATGGCCCTCTATACCACCACCGTCAACGCTTCCTACGCCGTCTCGATGGGAATCTTTGAGCCTCTCAAGCCCCTGCCGATAAGGACCGGCTCAAAGTATCTCAGCGTTCTCCTGGCGATAGACAACGTTCCTGCCGTTATAGCCCTCCTGCCGGCTGTCATTGCTATGGCCACAAAATACGGACTTCCTGGGGTACTCGGCCTTCTCTGGATCCTTACGGGGGCGTTCCTCGGCCATATCCTTGGACTGATCGTTTTCACCTTCTTCGGCTCCGCGAGCGTCGGCGGCAGGTTCTCAAAGCTCAGAACCCTCGCCAGAACCGTTGGGGTTATACTCTTCATAAGCACCTTCTACGCCATCAACTACGTCCAGGAATACGTGAGGGAGCACTACGAGGAACTTTTGCCCTTCTTCTCAAAGTACTCTATAGCCTATCCGTTCTCAGTTGCATCGATAACCGATCCCCTCCACTCTCTCCTCCTGGTTCTTGGCTATCTCACCGTTCTAGTTCCGCTCTACCTGTTTATCCTTGGACGGCTCTGGGGAAGGCTTGAGGAGGGGGTGGAGGTTTCCCGCTCCAGAAACGTCCGCTTCAAGGCCAAAACCCACCATCCGGTTCTGGCCATTGCCCTCAAGGACCTGAGGATAGCCTTCAGAAAGAGCGCCCTCCTTGTGGGTTTGATTTTCCCCCTCTTCATAATCCTTCCGAGCGCCCTGAATCTCCTCACGGCCGGCTCGATCAGGGAATGGGCCGTTGCGTCGGTTCTGCTTATGATAGCCTGGATAACCTCGGTCGGGGTGGACACGGTCCTCAAGATAGACGGGAAGGAGTTTGAACTCCTGAGGAGCCTCCCGCTAACGGTCGGCCAGTTCGTCAGGGGAAAGCTCCTCGTCATGAACGCGGTTCCGGTCACCGCGGGCGTTGGTCTGGTTCTGGCGGTTTCATACATCAACGTTAAAACGCTCATCCTGCTCCCGGCAGCGCTTCTTCTGCCTCTTACGACGTCTTCGATAGCCTTAGCCTTTTTCTACCACGGCGAGAGCGAGTTGTCAGTTCCTGAGACCAGCTTCGGGCACGTTCTTGCGCTCATGGTGATAAACGGGATCGCACTGGGAGTGGTCGCGGGGATGTGGTATTTCATCGGGTACCCCTACGCGCTCGCCCTCACGCTCCTCGGGGTCTTGGTAATTCAGAAATCCCTCAGCAGGTGACGTGAAATATTGCAAGTACTTTCCTTTTTCCCCAGAGTTCGTTGAAGAGCTCCACCGCTTCGTCAGTCGGCTTTTCGATGACCTCTTTGTTCGCCACCAGTCCCCTGCTCTCCGGCAAAAGTGACAGCCTTCCCCAGGCGCCGGTTCCTACTATCAAAACGTCGAACTCCTCCTTCAGGTACTCCCTCAGCTCGTCCGGGTCGAGCCTATGGCTTGTCCCGTGCTTTTCCTTGCTGAGCCCTTTTTTCGCCTCTCGATTTCTCCGCTGGGATAGATCACGATGTCGTGGTCGTAGACCTTTCCATCGACGACTATCTTCCCGAAGGCAGGGAACTCGACCCTCATGACATCACCCCAGACTCAGGGCGTCCCTCAGAATCTTCGCGTGGTCGAAGGCCAGCGGTAGCTTTAGTGCCTCATCCATGGGGAAGACATACACTTCTTTGGCGTCGTCCCCGGCCTTCAGTTTTCCGGTTCCAATCGCCAGAAATGCCGTCGTCACGGTGTGCCCCCTCGGGTCGCGGTTCGGGTCGGAGTAAACGCCGACGAGCTTGATGAGCCTCACGTCGAGACCGGTTTCTTCCTTCGCTTCCCTCTTTGCCGCGTCCTCAACGGTCTCGCCGTACTCAACGAATCCCCCTGGCAGGGCGTAGTGACCTTTGAACGGTTCGTGCTTCCGTTTTATGAGGACAACACCGCCGTTGTAGAGTATCACAACGTCTGCGGTGAGGCCTATGCACATGTGCGCCTCGACCTTGAGCTCCGGATGGATTCTGGAGAGAAACTCTCTGAGCTCCTCCCTTACGGGGGTTATATCGTAGCCCTTTGGGGCCTTAACGAGCAGAACGTAGCGGTCCATATCACCACCTCAGGGAAGTCCCTTATCATCATCTTCAGCATGCTGACGTTTCATCATCGGCGGGCATAATTGTTCCTAATGGATTTATATCGTTAAGCCTCTCGACCGCGACTCTCATAGCCAGCTCGTTGAGGTCTTCCATCGAGAAGGAAAAGTCCCTGTGCTTTAGGAAAAGAGCGGTGAAGGCGTTTGCCTTTTTTAGGGCCTGAATAAAGGGGCACTGGGAGTAGAAGTAGCTGAAAGATGCTAGGAATACGTCGCCCGCTCCGGTGGATTCTTCAATATCCATCTGGATGGGCCTGTATCTGTATCCCATGCTCTTGAGGTATGCAAACCCCGGCTCCGCGCCGTTGCTTATCAGGAGAACTTCAACATCACCGGGACTAAAGTTGGTAAGATATCGTGTTTCCGTGAGATCGGCATGAAAAACTCTCATCCCCCTGAGGAAGGACGCATCAATCTCCCGAAGCCTCACCGGGCCAACTTCTGGCGCCCTTATAAATCCCTGAACGTCGGCAACGAGAAAGTTCGACAGCTTCTTAAACTTGGTGGCACTTTCGGGGGGAATCTCCCCGGCAACCGGGTTCAGCATTACCATGTCGTAATCCCCACCCGGCACGTCCACTATTGGAGGGGCCCTTGAGAGGAGTCGGAGCTTTCTTCTGTTGGCGTCGATGTAGCGGAGCTCGTAGGAGGTACTCTCATTGGAGGGTATTATCCGGAGTTTTATACCAAGTTCCTTCAACTCATCGAGCCACTCGCCCGGAAGATCCTCACCCACGCTTGTCAGCACCTCAACGTCGCAGAAATTTGCCAGGGTTATTGCGGAGTAGTACGCCCCACCACCGGGTCTCTCCGCCTTCACGTCACTGTGCAGTACTATGTCACGGGTGAGGTGTCCGACTACGAGACATTTCATAGATTCACATCCAACTTTAATCTTTAGCCTGCTTCCTAATAAAAACCTTTTGGAATTTGACCGAAAGATTTATAAATGAGAAAGCGAAAAGCTTAAAAGGATGTGTCCTTTTGGGGTGGGGCTATGAAGCGACTTGGTAAGGTTTCTCACTATGCGAAGCAGGGCTTTCTGATACTGCGCACCGAGTGGGTTCCATCGCTCAATGAACCCGTTGTTGACAAAAGTTTGACGCTTGTTGGAACGGTTAAGGATGTTTTTGGTCCCGTTGGCAGGCCGTATGTAGCGATTAAACCCCGTGTCAGAAATCCCGAAAAGTATGTCGGGACACTTCTCTACGCTGACTCCAGGCGCGGATCGAAACCGAATCACGTCAAGGGCAAGCGGCCCGTTAAGGGAGGTAAACGACGCCCTGCCCCCAGAAAAAGGGGGTGAGAATTTTTGGCTGACAAAAGGGTTTGCCCTGTGTGTGGCTCAACCGAGTTTATTTACGACCCTAGGAGAGGGGAGATAGTCTGTGCCAAGTGCGGCTACGTTATAGAGGAGAATGTGATAGACGAAGGTCCGGAATGGCGTGCCTTTGACCCGAATCAGCGGGCTAGAAGGGCAAGAACCGGCGCACCCATGACCCTGATGATACATGATAAAGGCCTGTCCACGGATATCGACTGGAGGGACAGGGACATACACGGCAACCAGATAACCGGCATGTACAGGACAAAAATGCGCAGGCTCAGGATGTGGCAGCGCCGTATGAGAATCAACGATGCGGCCGAGCGTAACCTCGCCTTCGCCCTGAGCGAGCTCGACAGGATGGCGGCACAGATGCGGTTACCGCGCAGGGTTAAGGAGGCAGCGGCTTCTCTGTACAGGAAAGCCGTCATGAAGAAGCTCATCCGCGGGCGCTCGATTGAGGGAATGGTTTCGGCGGCACTTTACGCTGCATGCAGGATGGAAGCCATCCCGAGAACCCTGGATGAGATAGCGGCGGTTTCAAAGGTCAGTAAGAAGGAGATCGGAAGGAGCTATCGATTTATGGCAAGGGGTTTGAGCCTGAACCTCCGTCCGACGAGTCCCATTGAGTACGTGGACCGTTTCGGTGACGCCCTTGATGTTAACGCCAAGACCAAAAAGCGGGCCAAGGAGATACTGAAGGAGGCTATAAAACGGGGTATAACCAGCGGAAAGGGCCCAACGGGTCTGGCCGCGGCGGCGCTCTACGTTGCATCTCTCCTCGAAAATGAGAAGAAAACCCAACGTGAAGTTGCGGAGGTTGCCCACGTTACCGAGGTGACCGTCAGGAACCGCTACAAGGAACTTGTCGACAAGCTCGGGATAAACGTTCCGATCTGAGGTGTCCCTGTGCTGATAGCAGTGATTAGTGATACCCATCACGGCGATAAAACCCTGAACTTTCCTTCCACTCTTTTTAAGTGTATACAAAGGAGAGAACCGGAGCTGATCCTCCACGCCGGCGATGTAACTTCCTCTGAACTCTTGGAGAAGTTGGAAGAACTCGCTCCTGTCCTGGCAGTTCGTGGAAACGCTGACCACTTAGACCTGCCTGAGGAAAGTTCTCTTGAGGCTGAAGACCTCAGGATCGGCATCGTTCACGGTCATCAGTTTCTGAGCTTAAACCCCCAGTTCCTCACCTACAAGGCCCTGGAAATGGACGTCGATGTCCTGATATTCGGGCACACTCACAGGTTCTACAGTGACGTAATGTCCTTTCACGGTTCGCGGATCCTGTTGCTGAACCCGGGCTCCCCCGCGTTTCCGCGTATGGACGCGGCAGGTTTCGCCCTTCTAAAAGTATCGGGAACAGAAGCGCGTGTTGAGAGGGTGAGGTTCTGGTAAGGATAACATCCTCGATAAAAATTTAGAAAAAATCTGAGGAAAAGCGCCATCAGGACTTGATGGCGAGCTTGATGTCCTCGGCCTTGACGGTCTTCCTGCCCGCGTGGTGGGCGAGGTCGACGGCCTTCTTGGCGATCTCGGTAGCCTTGTCCTCGAGGTGCTCTGCAAGAAGCTTGGCGGCGTCTTCGCTAACGCGGGCCGCACCGGCCTTCCTTATAAGCCTGTCAACTGGGGCAATCGGCAACTCAGCCATTTTCCCAACCTCCTAAACGTTGTTTTGCAAGTATCTGCGTTTTATTTTAGGAACAAAGGTGTATATAAACCTTTCGGAAACGGGCGGCGTGGAGGCCTATATTTCTGGAGCTATAGGCGAGTTGTTGAGAATTGGGATGTCTTTCTATAGATGAGGGAGAAAGAGGCAAAAGGACGGGCGTGAGTTAAGCTACGAAAACCGTTCTTTGCCCATTATTTTCCTGGAACTGCTCTTCCAACGGGTTAAATTAAATAACAGGGACAGCATCTTGAACCATTGGGGGAGAAAAACTCTCTTCGATACCCATCTGAGGGCACGGATGTCTCAGATTTGCACCACAGGGTTTTTATAGGCTTGGCCCCGACATTGAATTTACCTGGAGGTGAAAGATATGACGGAAAAGTTTGACCGGATCTACGACTACTACGTCGACAAATCGTATGAGCCCAATGTAAAGAGGGATGTCGTGGCCGTGTTCCGTATAACCCCTGCGAAGGGTTATACGATCGAGCAGGCTGCGGGGGCCGTTGCCGCGGAGAGTTCGACCGGTACTTGGACGACCCTCTACGACTGGTACGAGCGGGAGCGCTGGGCAGATATGTCGGCCAAGGCCTACCACTTTACGGACATGGGCGACGGCACCTGGATCGTCAGGATAGCTTACCCTTACCACATCTTTGAGGACGGAAACATGCCCGGATTTCTCGCGAGTGTCGCAGGCAACGTCTTTGGTATGAAGCGTGTTGAGTGGCTCCGCTTGGAAGACCTATACCTTCCGGAGAGGTTCCTCCGCAACTACCCCGGCCCGAACTTCGGTATTAGTGGAGTTAGGAAGAAGCTCGGAATATACGACCGGCCGCTGTACGGTGTCGTTCCGAAGCCGAAGGTTGGTTACTCTCCTGAGGAACTTTACAAACTCGCCAACGACCTTTTCTTGGGTGGAGCGGACTACATCAAAGATGATGAGAACCTCACTAGCCCCTGGTACAACCGCTTCGAGGAGAGGGTGAAGGTCGTCACAAAGGCGATGGAGAGGGCCGAGAACGAGACCGGCGAGAAGAAGACATGGTTTGCTAACATTACGGCTCCTATACTGGAGATGGAGGAGAGGCTTGAGGTGCTCTCAGACTACGGAGTTCCGCATGCGATGATCGACGTCGTCGTCCTAGGATGGGGTGTTCTTGACTACATAAGGGAGCTGGCAGAGGACTACGGCATCGCGCTGCACGCCCACAGGGCCATGCACACAGCCTTCGCCAGAAACCCGTACCATGGCATCTCGATGTTCGTCCTAGCGAAGCTCTACCGCCTTATAGGCGTTGACCAGCTCCACATCGGAACCGCCGGTGCGGGCAAGATGGAAGGTGAGAAGTGGGAGGTCATCCAGTACAAGAGAATAATCACAGAGGACCACTACATCCCGGACGAGAACGACGTCTTTCACATGGAACAGAAATTCTATCACATCAAGCCAGTCTTCCCGACGAGCTCCGGCGGGCTCCACCCCGGCAACATCCAGCCAGTCATAGACGCCCTCGGAAAGGACATCGTCCTACAGCTCGGTGGTGGAACTATGGGACACCCGGACGGACCGCGGGCGGGGGCTATGGCAGTCAGGCAGGCTATAGATGCCATCATGCAGGGGATACCGCTTGATGAGTACGCCATGAGCCACAAAGAGCTTGCCCGTGCTTTGGAGAAGTGGGGCCACGTCACCCCTGTGTAAGGTTCTGACGGTTTTTCTTTCCCCTTTTCGTCTTCCGTTCAACTTTTTTTGCGGGGGAGGTTCAACGGCTGAAAATTCCCCCTTGGGGGAAACTATGGTTCATCTAAGTGGTTACTCCGAGGACGAAGCCGTAGCGCACGACGGTCCGCGCTACATGGAGATAGACGAGGTTTAGCTCTTTCCGATGAGCCTGATCGAAGTCCTCAACCTTCTGACGGGTGAGGTGTTTATGTCATCGTGAGTGGTCTCAACCTCGACTTCAAGGGGAATCCCTTCCCGGTTACGAAGGAACTCCTCGTCGGGGTCGATAATGTGGTTTACCTGACCGCCGTCTGCACCGTGTGCGGAAGGCCCGCGACTAGGAGTCGGCGTCTCATCGATGGGGAGCCTGCCCCTAAGAACTCCCCGATAGTCCTGGTTGGTGGAAGGGAGAGCTACGAGGCTCGCTGCAGGGAACACCATATCATCCCCTAATTTTTGTAGTTTGCCCTCCAATCCACCGAAAAGCTTAAAGTAATCTTTTCTTACATTAGGTTAGGGAAAGATGAAGTAGGGGGGTGAGAGAGTGGAATCAAATAAGAATATGGGGAGACTGCTGGACATACTCGGAAACGAGACGAGGAGGAGGATACTCATACTGCTCACCAGGCGGCCTTACTTCGTGAGCGAGCTCAGCCAAGAGCTTGGTGTGGGTCAGAAGGCCGTCTTGGAGCACCTTAGGATACTTGAGGGGGCAGGTCTCATCGAGGGCAGGATCGAGAAAATACCCCGGGGAAGGCCTAGGAAGTACTACACGATAAAGCGAGGCTTCCGTCTTGAGGTAATGCTGACCCCGTATCTCTTCGGAACCGAGATGTACGAGCCCCGGAAGCCCAGGTCGACCGAGGAGTACCTGCAGGCGCGGGAGCTAATAAAGTCCACCGGCCCAGTGGAGGAGAAGATGAGAGAGCTTCTTGAGTTCCTCGGTGAGATTCAGGACAGGATAAACGAACTGATAAGAACCAAGCAGGAGCTCGAGGAGGTTCGCCTCCTAACGGAGACCTACATCGAGAACCTGATGCGCAGGATGGCCAGGGAAGACGAGCCGGAATTCGAACGCCTGCTCAGGGAATTCGCCTCTTTGATGCCTAAGAAGGTCTTAGATGATCTTGATGACCTTTAGGAAGAAACAAAATCTGGGAGGACTTAAAGGCAAATAAAAACGAAGGGCAGCGATTAGAGCATCTTGCCCTCTTCCTTCATCCCGATGAGCTTGGTTATGTAACCTGCTATCCTGTTCCTTATCGTCTTGCTGGTGACGTTTGTGAGTTCCTCGACCTTCTTCTTGTTGTACTCAAAGTCCTTGCTGAACTCGTTGGGATAGCGGTCAAACAGCTCCCTCGCGGTTCGCTTAATGAAAGTCTGCTTGATGTTCCCCATCTTACTCCCTCCGATTAGCTTGAGTTTGACAACCGTAACTCACATCATAAGAGGCCTTTTAAAAGTTTTCCCAGAACCAGCAAAAATAAAGCGGTTCCTTACACCTTCCTGAGCTTCTTGCGGAGGAGTTCGAGCACGTCAACGCTGGTTTTTCCGGGATGGACCTTTCCAAGGGAGTTCACCCTTACGATGGCGAACCCAGCGTTGATCCTCAGGAGGCCCTTAACGGCGCGCCTCAGGTTTATCCTGTCACCCTATGTAGTATTTCCCCGCTATACTTAAAAAGTTTTTCACCTGTTTAGCCGGAAATTTATAAACCCCTGCTCTAAGCTGAAACCATGCTGAGGGAGATAATCCGCTGCAGGGGTCACGAGAACGTCAGGGCAACACACAGATCAACGCTGGAGTTCACGAAGGAGGACTATCTCACGCCCCGTGGTGACTGCATACTCTGCATTGAGGCCGACAAGGGGTTAAATGACCTCAGCTATGAGTTTAAACGTGCCCTTAAGGCTGGAAAGAGGCTCTTGATCCGCATCAGAGTGGGCGACCTCACTGACGAGGTTCTCTCTGAGGGAAGCCCAGACCTGATCCTCGACCACGATTTTTCGATGGTGGTGAGAAAGAGCAACTACATCGATGCCAGAACTCTCTCCGTAAGGGCTAACAAGGCGGCTAGGGATATAGACAGGAAAATAGTGGAGCTCCTGAAGAGCCCCGAGAGGACAGCGGAGATTGAACTGATAATTTTGGATTAGTCTTCCTTTCTTCTCAGTCCTCAATCGCCAGACCAACGTGCCTGTCTGCTCCCCCGTAGTAGAGGTAGTATTTGCCCCCGTGCTCTATCATTGCCTCCGCGAACACCACGTTGTCAACCCACCCGTGCAGCTCCCAGTCGAAGGTCGGCCTGAGGATGGGCTTCTCTGTCCTCCATATGAGCTTTCTTGGGTCTTCCAGATCAAAGAGAGCCGCGTGCGTGTGATAAACGAGCTTTTCACCCTCGTGGAAGGCTTCGCTGTGTATCAGGAGTATTCCGTCCCCTGTGCGGATTGGAGGGGGTCCGGGCTCAACGAGATGACCCCTAGGCATCAGAACGGGTTCCCTCTCATACTCCCAGTGAATGAGGTTCTTTGAGTAGGCGAGCCAGACGTTTGAGTCGCCGAAGTACATGATGTAGTGTCCCTTAAACGGCCCAGACTTCATTTTCTCCGGCAGAATAGCCCCACTCTTTGTCCAGTTGAGCTTTCCGTTCTTGGGGAAAGGAAACTCTTCAAAAACCACGCCATGTTTCTTCCAGTTCAGCAGATTCTTCGAGGTGGCGATGCAGAGCCGTGCCGTCTTTCCATCGTAGCCGGTGTAGGTCATGTAGTAGGTCTCTCCAATTCTCACAACGCGTGGATCCTCAACGCCGAGGCTCTCCCAGCTGTATTCCGGCTCCATGACCGGCTCGGGGTGCCTGATGAAGTTGACTCCGTCCTCACTCAGTGCCAGGCCGATCCTTCCGGTTGTCTTGTCACCTTTGGCCTCCGCACGGTAGAGCATGACCACCTTTCCTCTCCTTTTGACCACCGCGGGGTTGTAGACGTTCTTTGAGTCGAATCCTTCATCTGAAGGAAAAAGCACGGGTTTTGGGAGCTTTTCAAACCTGAACTCATAGGGGTTCAACGCTAACACCCCCATTGGCCACTACGAGGTATCTCCTCCCTCCAAATGAAAGGCCTCTCAGGACGATGTTTATTCCCTCTGCCGGCTGGATAGTAAGCCCATCCCCCGCCTCCATTCCCAGTGAGGCTGTGACGAAGGCGAAAACGCTCGCCGCGCTCCAGACCTGGGGGGAGTTAGCCCTAGGCACCGGGACGAGTTCGTCCAGTCCGCTGTACAGCTCAGGAAGTTCTTTCTCGGGCATGAGCTTCGCTGCTGCGAGTATTCTGTCCGTGAGCTCCTTTGCAAGGTCGGCCCTTCCAACCCTCGCGAGACCGAGGGCTATCAGCGCGTTGTCGTGCGGCCATACGCTTCCGCGGTGGTAGCTGAAGGGGTTGTAGGCTTTCTCTCTGGCACTGAGGGTTCTTATCCCGTACCGGGAGAGCATGTCTGGCTGGAAAAGCCTCTCCGCTAGTTCCCTCTCGTGATCGGCTATACCCGTCAGGAGCAGGTGCCCCATGTTCGAGGAGACGACTCTGAGTGGCCTTCCATCCCCGTCCAGCGCGAGGGCGTAGTAAGAACCGAGCCAGAAGTCGCGGTTGAACCTTTTCCTGAGCTGTTCTGCCTCCCTGATTAGGGCCCCTTCATCAAGGCCGGTCAGCCCAAGCTCCCCTGCGAGCTTGAGCGCCCAGTGGGCGTAGCCCTGCACCTCGACAAGCGCTATCGGCGGCTTTGGAAGCTTCCCCTCCTCATCAACTATGGCATCCCTAGAATCCTTCCACCCCTTGTTGCCGAGTATCCCCGGGACGTAGGTTATGTAACCATCATCGAGCTTTCCGAGTATCCACTCGACGGCAGCGGTCAGGTTCGGCTTCAGTTCCTCTATCAGCCTCCTATCCTTGGTCCAGCGCAGGTACTCGCCCGCCAGCGCCACGTAGAGTGGGGTGGCATCGACCGTGCCGTAGTAGGGCGCGAAGGGAACCCTCCCAGACTGGGCGAGCTGACCAAGGCGGAACTCATGCGGTATCTTCCCCGGCTCCTCCTCATTCTTCGGGTCGGTTTTCTTCCCCTGGAGTCTCCCGAAGAGCCTCAGCGTGCCGGCGGCGTATTCCGGGTAGTACGGCAGGAGAAAGAGCGAGGTTATTATAGCGTCCCTCCCGAAGGGACAGGCGAAGTATGGAATCCCTGCAAGTGGAACCGGCCCGAAGCGCGTGAACAGCGTCAGGGCGTTTATGTTCTCAACCGCCCTCTCGAATATCCCGTCGATGGCGGGTAAGCCTGTGAAGGCGACGTTTTTTATCGTTTCCCTTTTCTCTGCGAGTATCTCCGAGACCCTGCCCTCGATTTTGGGGATGAAGCGGACGTAGAGGACCGCCTTCCCGAGGGGAGGTACCTCAAGTTCCGCCCTTAAGAGACTTCCCTCCCTCTCCATGTTGGTCTCGACGGTGAGGCTCCTTCTTCCGGCGGGGCTTTCCTTCAGGTGGGTTCCGCTGACTGGGGCTATCGCCTCCCCCCTCTTCAGTCCCATGAAGCCCCTGACCTGGAATATGTCCTCAAGGGGAGCCTCGTAGGTGTATCTGACATTGACACCGAGCGGTTTTTCGGATGTATTGTAAAAGGAGAACTTCTCCTCGTAAACCCCGTCAAGGGTTCTCAGCCTCACAAGGATTCCCCGTTCGCCGAGGGAGAAGTGTGAAACCGCCCGGGTAAAGGTAGACGATGCCCCGATGAAGCCTGGCTCCGGAGAAACTTCAAGCCTGGCCTTTCTGACGAATCTGGTGTCAAGAAAATAAAAGCCGTCGTAGTGGGAGGGCATGTCTCCCCTCTCGTCGCTCAGGACGAAGGCCCCGTTGCCGGCTAGGATGGTTCTCATGGCTACCCCTCAAGGAAGGACTTTACCTCACCTGCATCGCCAAGGTCTATCGCCTTTACCTCCCATAGTCTCGCGGTAAAGCGGAGCTCCTCGGTGTAGTCGCCGGGGACCAGCGAGAGATGGTTGGCCCCCATGGCGGAGATAAAGCCCTCCTTGTCGAGCGGGTTCCTTATGGCCGTATGCGGCCACTGCTTGCCCCATTTGAGCTTTGATTCCATTTCCCCCGTTATCTCAAGGCCCTCCGCGAGGAAGTAGAGGAGGTAGTAATCTCTCCCGCGACGTATGAGCCTCGCCACGGTGAACTCCGCCGGAGGGGTTCTGTAGGTTAGCGCCCCGCCGTTCGCCCCCTGGCACTGTCCCTGGACGGTTGTTGCCTTGAGGTTCTCCTCCGGGTTCTCGCTCAGCCTTGCGTAGTAGAGCGAAGCCGCGCCGCAGTTGGCTATCATGACGACCTTGTCGTCCACGTACTTTATATCTCCGAAGAGCGGGGGCTTTCCGCTCAGATAGAAGAGGAGCGCCGAGCTTATCGTGCCCTTGACGTCGCCCTCGCACGTCGCCGGGACTACCTCCTTCTCGCCCTCTGCATCGAGGCTGAACGGAAAGAGTGCGGGAATCAGACAGGCCGTAACGCCGTAGACCTCGCTCAGCTCCGGCTGACACTTTACCGAGACGGCCGAGACGTTACTCTGCTCTTTCCAGCTCTCCTTTGCGGCGAGGTAGAGCGCTATCTGTCTCCTCAACACCTCAGGCGTCAGCATGAGGTCGTCGAACTTGACTTCCATTTTCTCGGTCAGCCAGTCGTAGAACTCCTCCACGCGGACCCTCAATCTTTCGTCCGAGAGCATCTCCTCTGCCTTCCTCACCAGGACGTACTGGTCAAGGGTTATGAAGTCGCCGACGATTCTCTTAAGCCTCGGCAGGTCGTCCATGAGGTGCTCCATTCCGAGGGTGTACGGGGCTCCCCAGAGGAGGAGGGACTTCTTGGACAGCTTTGAGACGGCTTCAACGGCCCTTGCCCAGGCCTTTACCTTTTCAACGTCTCCTTTGAGGCGGACGTGGTTGAGGGCGTACTCGTTCACAGCGCTCTCCCAGAGCGAGGCACCAACGGATGTGACGCATGTAGTCCCGGCCCACGCAGGATCATCGTCGGCGTAGAGCAGTATTGGCCTCTTGGTCTCCCTAACGAGTGCCGTAACGAGGTTGCTCTCCGTCCAGTGCCACAGGCCCGCTATGATTCCGGAGGCGGAGCTCCCCCCGACTATCTCGGCGGCCCTGAAGCTCTCATCCATCGAATCTACCCCGAAGTTCTTACCGGCCTTTAAAGCCCCGTATTTTCCAAGCCTCTCGTTCACGTCGAGGACTTCAAAGCCTGCTCTCCTCAGCTCCCCGATGAGGGCGGAGTGCTTCTCCATCAACGCCCTCTCGCGCTCGATCGAGAGGGCCGTTGGCCGGGGGTCGGTGAAGGTAATAACGGCTATCATCTGATATCACCTAAAATACTGCCTTTCCGCTTCTCTTCTCAAAGACGTGGGCCTTGCGCATGTCGAAGACGACGTCTATTTCTTGCCCTTCCTGGACTTTGGATTCTGAGCGGAATGACCCTAAGAACGTCACGTCACCAACGCGCAAGTGCACTATCTTCTCGCTTCCCAGGTTCTCAATGATATCAACCATTGCTCTAATCATGTTCTCTCCAGGAATCTTGACTTGAGCGAACATTGCATCGTAGAGGTCTTCTGGCCTTATGCCGAATATTGCCTCCTTCCCGATCAGGTTCCTATCTTCGAGCACTTCAACCTGGTCTGGGAGGAGTTTGAGCTTGAACTCTCCAAAGTCGGCAAAGCCGTCCTCGGTTACCGTCGCGTCAATGAAGTTCATCGGAGGACTTCCGATGAAGCCTGCAACAAAAGTGTTGGCCGGCCTGTCGTAGACTTCCTCTGGAGTTCCAACCTGCTGTAAAACGCCGGCGTTTATGACTGCAATCCTGTCGCCCATGGTCATTGCCTCGACCTGGTCGTGGGTGACGTATATCGTCGTGACTCCCAGCTGCTTCTGGAGCCTCTTCAGTTCGGCGCGCATTTTCACCCTTAGTTTCGCGTCCAGGTTGCTGAGTGGCTCGTCCATGAGGAAAACCTGGGGTTTTCTCACGATTGCCCTGCCTAGAGCGACTCTTTGCCTCTGGCCGCCGCTTAGTTCTCTGGGTTTTCTTTTGAGTAACTCCGTTAGTCCAAGCATTTCGGCGACTTCCCTCACGCGCTGGTCGATTTCCTGCTTGGGGACTTTTCTGAGTTTAAGCGGAAAGGCGATGTTGTCGTAAACCGTCATGTGGGGGTATAGAGCGTAGCTTTGGAAGACCATTGCAATGTCCCTGTCCTTTGGCGGGATGAATACTCCTTTTTCCGGGTCTGCGACGAGTTTGTCTCCAATGTAGATTTGGCCTTTCGTGGGTTCTTCCAGCCCGGATATCATCCTGAGTGTGGTCGTTTTTCCGCAGCCACTCGGACCTAGGAGGATCATGAACTCCCCATCCTTAACGTGGAGGTTCATGTCCTTGACGGCCGTGAAGTCCCCGAACCGCTTCCACACGTTTACAAGCCTTACCTCCGCCATAAAATCACCCTCAAACTATGGTCAGTCGAATCATGGTCGTTTCATAATCCTCCAAAACCGCAAACATTCCCCCGATCTTTACTATCCCCCTTTCCGTCTCCAGGTCGAAGCTGTCTATTCCCTCATCAAGCGCCACTGTGTAGCCAACAACGCGACCTTCAAGTTCCTCCATCTCACCCATGACGAGGTTCCTCCCAAGGACTTTGGCATAAATGACGCCGTCGTTGAGGTGCCGCCTTATGATGTCCACGGCGTGGAAGTTCGCAAAGAACCGCAGGTCGTCCCTGTTTTTTATCCCCTCCAGTATGAGGCTGGACTCCTTGAATGCCTCCCTGATGAAACTGTACTGGGAGAATATTATTTCGGGATATGTCGCCTTGAAGCTGGGTGGGTTCCTCGGCCGGAAGCCGATGTTCTGGATGTCTATGACCTCTCTGCCGTCAAACATCCCTATGAAGTGGTTCAGCTTGTGGAACTTCCTCACGTAGAGGTTGCCGAGCTTGGCAAAATCGGAGAGGTCTATCTGCTCTTCGGTGTAGAGGGAGATTGTGGTTCCCCTCTTGAGGGCGGTCTTTATGTTGTCCTCTATTTTCTCCAGAAACTTTTCCGGGGCCACCAGTATGGCCTCATAGGAACTGGAGTCTATGGACTCCTTCACCATCTCGACGGCTATGTTGAGGTCTTTTGTGCGCCAGATTCCGGGTCTCTCTTCGGTCTTTACATTGACCCTCTGGAGCTCCTTCTCAAGCTCTTCCTTGATTCCATCTATGTCTCTCTTGAACCTCAGAAACGCTATCTTCGGGGAATATGCGACGTACACCTTCGGGGAGCCCTCAACCTCGTTGACGAAGCCCCTCGCCTTCAGTGATGCTATGGTGTCATAGACCCTGTTGTAGGGCACGCCACTCCTCTCGGATATCTCCTTCGCCGTGCTCGGTCCGTAGACGAGGAGCGTCCAGTATATCATGACCTCGTACTTCGTGAAGCCGATTCTGGTCAGCATGGCTATGGCCTTCTCGCTGATCTCCATACCTACCCCTCCCCAGAAAATAAGAGGAGGAGGTCTAAATACCTTTCCAGATGTTTGGTAATGAGGAAGTTCTCCCTCACGCGTTCCTTGGCATTGAGACCAAGCCTCTCGGCCTCTTTGGGGTGTCTGAGCAGGTAGATGACTTTTTCAACGGCCTCTCCAATGCCGTTCACGAGGAAGCCGGTCTCCCCGTCAATCACTTGGAACTTAATCCCCCCAACGGCTCTTCCCACGACTGGCTTACCCTTCCACATGGCCTCCGTCACAGTCAGCCCAAAGCCTTCCCTAATGGACATCTGGAGAACTACGTCGCTGGCCCTCTGAAAGGCGTTAACTTCCCGTGCATGGGCCCCAGTAAGGTTCGTCAGAACTTTAACGTCGTAGTCCTCACCAATCTTCCTCAAGGTCTTCTCGAAGTAAACCCAGCCTTCCGGATCGTCAGCCGCCATGACCCCGACGAGAAGCAACTGAACCTCCGGAATCTTTTCCTTCACTTTCCGATAGACCTCGATAACATCGAAGACACCCTTCCAGGGGTCGAAGCGGGCAACCTGTGTGATTATCGGCCTGTCCGGGTCAACGTCGAACCTTTCAAGGGTTTTAAGAACTTCTGACTCACTCAGCTCCATATTCTTTTCGCTCAGCGGGTCGATGGACGGCGGCATAATGACGGTCTTCTTCGGGTTCAGGTCTGGCTGAACGTATTCCGGAAGGTGGAAGATGTACCGGTCGTATCTTTGGACATACTCTCTCAAGAATGCCCAGAATTCCCTGTTCGGGTCGCTTAAGTCGATATGGCACCGCCAGATCCAGGGTTGGGTTTTCTCGTAGAAGTCTATGAGTGCTGCGGGTTGTGGGTCGTGGATGAGAACGTAGTCAAATTCGCTTAGGTCTGCTTTCTGAGCGTTCTCTTCGTTGGTTTTGAGGTAGAGGTTCTTCATTTTCCCGGTGAGTTTGAGGTCTTTGTTGCCCTGAAGGGCGTTGTGGAAGCTTTTGGTGACGTTGAAGAACTCGTCGCTTCCCTCGATGACCCACCACTTCGCTCTTATTCCGACGTCGTTCATGAGGGGCACCAGATTGCTCAGTATCTCGGCGACGCCACCACCATATGCTGTTGAGTTGACGTGGGCGAGCTTGGCTCCCGAGAGCGTTTCACCCTTTTCCATAATCCTTGAAACTGCATCTTCTCCGGCAACAGAGGGATAGTCCTCAATTCGTTTCCGAGGCAGTTTCGTAACCTGGAACATGTCGAGACTCCTCCTTATATACTTTTAGTATATGAATACCCGGCAAATGTTTGGCTGTCTATATATAAAAAGTTTTTTGAAATATGTCCCGGATTTTAATGGACATGTTGTAAATGAAGTTGGTATTTTCCGTTATTAATCCAGACATCTTCCTAAATTCCTGGAAAATTATGGACATAAATTAACAGGGGCTTTCCGAAAAGTATAAATATACTAAAAGTATACAGGCCTAGTGAACAGCCCTGGTGAGGTGTCTATCTATGAGGTTTCATGCCAAAAGGTTTGCATTGCTTTTGAGCGTGCTGTTGTTAGCCGCCTTTGTCTCAGGATGCATTTCAGGAGGGGGAACATCTCCAACGCAGACAACCTCCAGCCCCGGACAGACGACCACTCAGAAGCAGGTTGAGATAGTCGTTTACGGCCAGTGGGGTGGGGTTGAGGGTGAGAACTTCCAAAAGGCTCTGAAAGTTTACGAGCAGGAGCACCCCAACGTTAAGATAAAGTATGTGATTCAGTCCAAGCTCAGGGATGCCGTTCTAACGGAGCTCGCAACGGGCTCTCCGGGTTTTGATATCGCGATTCTTCCGTGGCCGGCCCTTATTACCGAGCTCGGCCAGAAGAACCAGCTCGAACCTATGAACTCTGTGGTCGATGCTTACAAGGGTGACATCATGGAGAACCTTCTTGAACCCGTGAAGGTTGGGAACACCTACTACGCTGTTCCAATAAAGGCCTGGGCAAAGCCTGGAATCTGGTACAACGTCCACGACTTCAAGAAGTACAACGTAAAGCCACCGAAGACCCTTGACGACCTTAAGGCCGTTTGTAAGGTCTTTGAGCAGCACGGAATTCAGCCAATGGCAAGCGGAGCCGCCGACAAGTGGCCTCTGACCGACATCTTTGAGGCGGTTCTCATCAGGATTGGTGGCCCACAGCTCCACAACGACCTCATGACCCACAAGGTCAAGTGGACCGACCCGCAGGTTATTGAGGCCTTCAAGGTACTCAGCGACCTCATTAAAGACGGTTGCTACGGTGATCCCAAGGTCGCCATCGGTGAGAAGTGGGAGGTTCAGGTTTCGAGGCTTGGCCAGGGAGATGTGGCCATGTACTTCATGGGCAACTGGATCAACCTCATGCTCCAGAACCAGGGGTACAAGCCAGGCACAGACTACGACCTGATTCCGTTCCCCGTTATCAACCCCAACGCCGACTTCGCCATCGTTGCCGGTGGCGACTGGGTTGTAATTCCAAAGGGTGCTCCCCACAAGGATGCGGCCTTTGAGCTCGCCAAGTGGCTCGCCGGTCCGGAGTACCAGAAGATAATGGTTGAGCAGAAGGGCTACCTGGCGCCCAACCTCAAGGTTCCCAAGAGCGCCTACGACCCGGTTGACGCGAAGATCATCGACATGATGGCAAAGTACACCGTGGTTCCAGACCTTGACGACAACGCCCCACCTGGATTCCAGCCGATAATCTGGGACAAGCTCTTCGAGCTCTGGGCCAACCCGGACAACTACCAGCAGATAGCCCAGGAGCTTGAACAGTATGCGGAACAGTACTACGGCTCATGAGGTGCCTGAGATGGGCGGAAGGAGGGACTGGCTCAGCAGGGATTTCCTGATCCTGATGATACCCGCCTTCATCCTCCTTTTAGTTTTTATACTCTACCCGATTTTCAACACGTTCTACCTGGGGTTCACCAAGTGGGACGGCTTCACCCAGCCCCAGTTCGTTGGAATTGAGAACTACCGCACCATGATGGGTGACCCGCTCTTCTGGACGTCGGTGAAGAACAACATATTTATATTCATCGTTTTCCTGCCCCTTGTGACCATGATCGGCCTTGGCTTCGCACTCCTCCTCCACAACAGCGCCGTTGTGGGGCGCAACCTGCTCAGGGGCTTCGTCATGCTTGGCATGGTAATGCCCCTTACCGTCGTCGGTATCGTCTGGAGGCTCCTCCTGGACCCCAACGCGGGTATCGTCAATCACGTGCTAAGTTTCTTTGGAATAGAACCAAGGGCGTGGATTCAGGATCCCAGCACGGCGATATATTTCGTCATAATAGGCTCCCTGTGGGCGTGGCAGGGCTTTTCGACTACGGTATTCCTGGCCGGACTGGAAGGTCTCGACATCGAGGTTCTTGAGGCCTCGATTATCGATGGTGCGAACCCCTGGCAGCGCTTCAGGTACGTCATACTGCCCCTGCTGAAGCCTGCATTGATAGTAGTCGTCACTATGAGCTCCATATACATACTCAAGGTGTTTGACCTCGTTTACGTCCTCTCAGGGGGTGAATCCGTGCCAATGTACCTCTCGGTGCTGGCTTACATGGTGTACTACGAAATATTCCGCATGTTCAGGTGGGGCTACGCAGCTGCGATAGCGACGTTGCTGACTGTTGCAGTGTTCTTGTTCTCCATAGGGATGCTGAAGAAGATGATAAGTGAAAGGGGAGTGGGCTCATGAAGGTTAGCACGAGATACAAGGTCACCATAAACCTCGTGGCGTGGTCAATAGGCCTGATGCTCCTCGTACCCCTCCTGGGACTGATAATGACATCCATCAGGCCGTTCGACGAGATAGTGAACGGCTGGTGGAACCTCAAGAACGCCCACTTCATCATTGACAACTACGTCAGCGTGTGGAACGCCGGCTTCTGGAGGAACATCCTCAACTCCATACTGATAGCCACGGTGGCAACGATAGTCCCAATACTCATCGCCGGAATGGCCGCCTACGGCTTTACCTCCTTCAGCTTCCCGATAAAGACTATGCTCTTCCTCACCCTCGTGGCCATCCAGGTTGTCCCCCAGCAGGCGGTCATAGTCCCACTCCTGAGGCTCTTCCGTGATCTTCACATGTACGATCAGTACTACGGCATAATCCTCGTCCACACGGCCTTCGCGCTCCCGTGGATGATATTCTTCCTCCGCAACTTCTTTATGTCCATCCCCAAGGACTACGAGGAGGCCGCGAGGATAGACGGCCTCAGCGACGTTGGGATATACTTCAGGGTGATACTGCCCATAGCGATGCCGGCAGTCATCAGCGTTGCGGTCGTGCAGTTTATCTTTGTGTGGCAGGATCTGTTCTTCGCCATAACCCTGCTGAGGCCGGAGAAGTGGCCGGTTTCGGCTGGAGTAACGCAGTTCATAAGCCGCTACAACCCCAACTGGGGACAGCTGACAGCCGCTGGAGTGCTGGCGATAATCGTGCCTATCACCGTCTACGTTGTGCTTCAGAAGTACTACATGAGGGGAGTGTCCGGCGGAATCAAGGGCTGAGCCCTTTCAAAACTTTTTTGGAGGGATGAAGATGGAGTTCGTCCTCGGTGTCAACTACTGGCCGAGAAGGAAGGCCATGTTCTGGTGGAAGGAATTTGAGGAAGGGGAGGTTAGGGAAGAGTTTGAGGTTATAAAGGAGCTCAGCCTCGATGTTGTGAGGATTTTCCTGCTCTGGGAGGACTTTCAGCCGGAACCCGAACGGATCAACGATAAATCCCTCCGGAACCTGGGGAGGGTCATGGACATAGCGCATGAACTCGGACTGGGAGTCATGCCGACCTTCTTCATCGGGCACATGAGCGGGATAAACTGGCTCCCTGAGTGGGTTCTCTCCGATGAACCCCACAACAGGTTTCTGACATACTCTAACGGAAGGCTCGTTGACCGCGGCGCGAGGGACATCTACGAGGAGCCTGACCTCTTGGAGGCAGAAGAACTGCTTCTCCGGACCGTTGGCTCCGAACTCGACGACCATCCGGCACTGTATGCGTGGGACATCTCCAACGAGATAGACAACGTCAGGATACCCCGCACCCCCGAGGCCGGGAGAAGATGGGTTCGGTTCGTTTACGAAACGCTGAAGGCCAGCTCCAGCAAGTCGGTGACCTTCGGTATCCACCAGGAGGACATTCAGGGGGACAAGCACTTCCGCGTTGGCGATGTGGCTGAAGGAAACGACTTCCTCTGTATGCACGCGTATTCGGTCTACACGGACTTCACTGATCCCCTCGATCCCTACTTTGTCCCCTTCGCATGTCTGCTGACGAAAGCACTCGGGGGAAAGGAGGTCCTCATGCAGGAGTTCGGGATGCCGACGACGCCCGGGGAGACCAGAAGGATACGCTCCGTGACGGGTAAACACGAGACAGAGCACTACCTTATAAATGAAAAGGATGCCGCAAGGTGGCTGGAAGAGACCCTCACGGCCCTCTATGAGTTTGGAACCCTGGGTGCGTTCTACTGGAACTTCGCCGATTATCACGAGAGCATATGGGGCAGGCCTCCCTTTGATAGGGCAGTCCATGAGAGGTTTTTCGGTCTTCTAAGGAGCGACGGGAGCCTAAAGCCGACCGCCTTTGTGATGGGAGAGTTCAGGAAAAAGATGGGCGAACTTAAAAGGAGAACCGTAGAGATAGAGGTGCCTGAAGACTACTATTCAGACCCCAAGGGCAACCTTGTAAGGCTGTACCGGGAGTTCAGGCAAAAGCTTGGCCTTGAGTGAGGTGGTTGCCGTGATTGCCTCCATCGGCGAAGTCCTCATAGACTTCATAGCCCTCCAGGAGGGGAAGCTTAAGGATGTGAAGTCCTTCGAGAAGCACCCTGGCGGCGCTC
This sequence comes from Thermococcus sp., assembly GCF_026988555.1. Taxonomy (NCBI): domain Archaea; kingdom Methanobacteriati; phylum Methanobacteriota; class Thermococci; order Thermococcales; family Thermococcaceae; genus Thermococcus; species Thermococcus sp. The sequence goes on from NZ_JALSLB010000015.1 coordinate 47,936, forward strand.
CTGCGAACGTTGCCGTCGGCCTTTCCAGGCTCGGAGTTGAGAGCGCCCTGGTGAGCAAGGTCGGAGACGACCCTTTCGGGGACTTCCTGATCGAAAGGCTCACAGATGAAGGTGTTAAGACATTCATCCCGAGAGACCCTGAGAGGCACACCGGCGTCGTTTTCGTCCAGCTCATCGGTGCTAGGCCGGAGTTCATACTCTACGACGGCGTTGCCTACTTCAACCTGAAGCCTGAGGACGTGGAGACTGCCCTTCTTGAGAGGGCAGAAGTTGTCCACTTCGGGAGCGTTCTCTTCGCCAGGGAGCCTTCGCGTTCGACGCTCTTCGGGATTCTGGAGGAACTTAAGGGAAAGGTTCCGCTGAGCTACGACGTCAACATAAGGCTCGACCTCTGGCGCGGAAGGGAGGATGAGATGCTCCAGGATATTGAGCGGGCCCTGAAACTTGTCGATATAGTCAAGCTCGGTGATGGGGAGCTGGCGTACCTTAGAGACAACGGAATAAGCCCCGAAGACTTCGACTTCAAAATATTCGTGGTGACTCTGGGTGCAGAGGGAAGCGAGCTGAGGAGCGGAGGCGCTGGGGTTCATATCCCTGCTTACAGGGTAGAGCCGGTTGACACCACCGGGGCTGGAGATGCCTTTATGGCCGCCCTCCTTGCTGGTCTCCACTACTCGAACCTGCTCGGTGAGAATTCCATAGATGAGGAGCACCTCAGAAAAATCGGCCGCTTCGCAAACCTCGTAGCCGCGCTCTCAACGGCCCTCAGGGGGGCCTGGAGCGTTCCAAAAATGGAGGAGATAGTCCTAATGAAAGAGGTGAGGGAGCTCTACCACCGCTCCAGGAGGTAGTCCTTCTCCTCAAGGAATACCTTAGCCCTCTCCTCTATCAGTTTTTCAGCCTCAAGGGTGCTCATGTCCATCGTTCTTTTGACGAAGTCCGCCGTCTTTGCGAAGTACAGCGGCACGAGGGGTTCCGCCTCGGTTAGAATTCCGTTCCTGTACGCCACGGCTCCGTCGTAGAGGACGTGGCTCCAGAGCCTGTCGTCGAACTCGAAGGTCTTGAGTGCACTCACCACCCCCTTGAGCGTCTCTTCACTAAGCGCCCTCCTCAGCACAGGTTCGTGCTGGGCGAATAGCTCCTTCGCCCTTATCTCCAGGAGCTCCAGGGTCACCTTTACGGGCTCAGGTTCGCCCTTCTCAAGCTCCCCGAATACCGGGACGGGCTCTATCGTTCTCACGTCCCTCCAAGCATGCTCGTACTTCCTCATCAGCATGAACAGCGTTCCGACGACCTGGTTGAACATGGGACCGAGGGAAGCGGCAGGATCCTTGGGGTCATGTATCTTCATCCCCAACGCCGCCTGGGTGATTTTGAAGCCCCTAGCTATGGCAGTCGTCGTCAGGAAAATATCCACGCCGAAGCGCGCCACGTGCGTCTTCCAGACCTCCTCATCTTCGAGGTAAACCTCCATGAGTCCTCTGCTTATTCCAAAGTCTCCCCCTATCGGCTGTCTGACGTTCTTTCCGTAGAGAGAGGCCGTCATCGGGTAGGCTATTTTGTTGGTTATCGTGCCATCCCACTTGTGCCTTATGTAGAGCGGCGCCACGAAGTCGTAGCCTTCCTCGATGGGCCTGGCAAAGCGGTATATCCACTCGTGGGTTATGCTCCTTAAATCGCTGTCGACGAAGACTATGGCATCGGCGTCCCTCCCGAGGGCAAACTCCATGAGCTCCTTCATGGCACTGCCCTTCCCCGGGATGGGCCATCTGTAAACGAAGCTGTGAACCTCGACACCGTCTAGGACCTCCGTCCTCATCACTGCGTCTCTCGTCCCGTCGGTGCTCCCTCCGTCGGCGTTGACTACTATTCCCCCTCCAAAGTATTTTTTAAGCCCTTCTGCGGCCTGTTTCACGACAAAGGAGATGGTCTCTTCGTTGTTGTAACTGGGAATTCCGACGATAACCCTCATCTTCTCCACCCTCATAAGTTACAACCATTTAAAGTGGTTTACTTTGAAAAAGGTTATATACCTTTCGACCGTATTGGGAAGCAGGCGATGCCCATGGAGCTGAAGGTGGGAGTGATAGGCTGCGGAAACATATTCAACCTCGCTCACAAAAAGGCGCTGAGGGGAATAGAGGGGATTAAGGTCGTTGCCTGCATGGACATAGACGCTGCCAGGGCGAAGGAAGGTGCTAAGGAGCTCGGGGCGAAGGCGTTCACGGGCCTCGATGAGTTCCTTGACCTCGACCTCGACGTCGTGGAGATATTGACGCCGACTTACACCCATGCCGAGCTGGCCATTGCGGCCCTTAAGGCTGGAAAGCACGTGGTAGTGGAGAAGCCGATAGCCCTCACCGTTGAAGAGGGCGAGAGGATGATAAAAACCGCCGAAAAGAAAGACCTGCATCTCTTCGTTGGCCACGTGAGGCGGTTTGACAAGAGATGGATTCAGATGAAGGAGGTCATAAAGAAGCGCAACATCCTTCCCATGCACATCAGGAAGGCCGAAGTCCAGAACCTCCCCTTCCCGAAGGGCTACTGGTACTGGGACGAAAAGAGAAGTGGCGGCGTTGCCGTTGACCTTGGAGTCCACGTCACGGACTTCCTGCGCTGGTTCTTTGAGAGCGAACCGGTGAGTGTCTACGCCGTTGGAAAAGCGATAAAGGAAGAGGCTAGAGCCAACGGGACGTTCGACCACTTCATGATGATGATAAAGTTTGAGGGAGAAAAAACGGGCATAGCCGAGGTCAGCTGGGCGTATCCCTATCCCTCGCGCTACGGTGTATTCTACCACCACGTTGACATCATAGGCAAGAACGGCAGGATACGCTATACACCGCTGGATACCCCGGTCGTCGGCGTTGCCAAGGCCAACTTCGAGATGCCCCGCTTCTCACCGCTCCTGTCGACGTTTCCAGATGCCTTCGAGAGGGAGCTGAGGCACTTCTTCAACTGCATCAGGGGCAGGGAGGAGCCAATGGTTACAGCGGAGGACGCTCTTATTGCGCTGAAGATTGCAGAAAAGGCCAAGGAAAGCGCCAGGAAGGGGGAGGTGGTTGAGGTATGAGGAAGCTCAACTTTGGAGTAATCAGCTACGCCCATCCGCATGCCCTCCGTTTTGCCTCGGTAATTGCGGGGGGCAAGAGGACAAAGCTCGTCGCCATATCCGGGGACGGCTCGAACTCTGACGTGGCCAGGGCCGAGGCGAGGAAGTACGGGGCGAAGTTCTATAGGGACTACGAGGCCCTCCTGAGGGATAAAAACGTGGAGGCCGTTTACATTGCCATAGAAACATATAGACACAAGGAAGTAGCCGTCAGGGCCGCGGAGGAGGGCAAGCACATACTCCTTGAGAAGCCCATCGCTCTGAACCTCAGGGACGCTGATGAGGTGATAAAGGCCGCTAAAAAGGCAGGGGTTAAGCTCATGCTCCCCTTCAACCCCCGGTTCACGGAGCCCCTCAGGAAGGCCAAGGAGATGATCGATGCGGGTGAGATAGGTGCCCTAGAATACATACAGACGATTTCTGAAAACGTCAAGCCGCCGATATTCCTCCAAGGGCTCGATATGGACTGGTTTTTGGACGTTAGAAAGTCCGGCGGCGGGGGCTTCATGGACACCGCACCCCACGGCGTTGACTCCCTTCTCTGGCTCACCGGCGATGTGCCCAGGAAGGTCTACGCCGACATAGGGAGCAAGATATACGGTTTCCCGGTGGATGACATAGGGACGGCCGTCCTTGAGTTCAGGAAAGGTGTCTTGGCGGTTCTTACCGCGGGCTGGGGCAACCCCAAGGGCTACTCCTACGGCATTGAGATAAAGTACTACCTCGTTGGCAGGGAGGGCTTCCTCGACGTCAGGACCGCCTACCCGGACTTCACTGTCTATCAGGACAGGGCCGAGAAGATATACTGGGACAGGCCGGACGTTAGGGGGATAGTGAACTCGTTCACGGATACCGTGCTCGGGAACCGGGAAGTGCCCATAACAGGGGAGGACGCCAAGAAGAACCTAGCGGTAATCCTAGCGGCGTATGAGGCTTCTAGGAGGAATATATCGATTAAACTTAAATTCTGATCGAATTTTTACTTTTTTATAATACAACTACTTCTAGTGGTTTTAATCCATAAACCTTATATACTTTGATGAACTTATATGCGTTGAGCTGTATAGTCTATTGACATTAAAGCATGCAGGTGATGTTGTATGGAAAGGGTGTTTGGTTTGCTGTTGATCGGCCTTGTAGCCTTTGCCGTGGTAGCCGGCGGATGCATTAGCGGTGGGGGGACCACTTCCTCTCCAACAGCCACACCAAGCGGGACAAGCACTGCCCCAAAAGTCGGCAAGTTAACCTGGGTTTCGACCCAGCTCAACCCGCCTGAAGAGAGAAGTTTTGTTATCAACACCCTGATCTCCGGCTTTAAAAAAGAGAGCGGCATTGATGTTGACTTTGTCCCGCTGAGCTACACGGATCTCTCCACCCGCCTGGCAGCGGAGGAAAAAACGGGCAAGGTTACGATTGACCTGATAGGCGACCTTCACGGTGGTATGGATTACTATGCCTCCCAAGGATGGCTTATGGACCTGAGCAAAATGCCAAAACTAACGGGCAGAACCTTTATCTCAAGTTTTGAAAAATACGCCACAATTAACGGTAAGCAGGTTTACGTCCCCTGGATGAGCGCAACGTACGTCATGGTGGTGAACAAAGAGGCATTCAACTACCTCCCCAGTGGCCTCACAAAGGAGGACGTTATAAAAGGAACTAACAAGTGGACTTACGATGCCCTCCTTGCATGGGCCAAGAAACTCAAAGAGGCTAAAGGACAGCCGGAGCTTGGGTTCCCCGCTGGACCAAACGGTCTGTTTGTCAGGTTTCTGCATGGGTACCTGTATCCATCGTACACGGGATATGAAGCCAAGGAATTCAACAGTCAGGCGGCCCTTGGGATGTGGAGCTACCTTAAGAACCTGTGGCAGTACGTGAACCCGGCATCAACAACCTGGGATGCGATGAGCGATCCTCTCTTAACCGGACAGGTTCTTATTGCGTGGGACCACACGGCGAGAATTAAAAACGCAATTGAAACCAAGCCCGACCAGTTCGTTGTTGTTCCGGTTCCCAGAGGACCGAAGGGAAGGGGGTTCATCGTTGTCCTCGCAGGGCTGGCGATTCCAAAGAACTCTCCAAACCCTGAAGCGGCATGGAATCTTATAGATTACCTCACCAGACCTGAGACCCAGGTTGAAGTCATGAAGAACGTTGGATTCTTCCCGACGGTTAAGGAAGCGACAAACGAAATCCCCAACGGACCCCTCAAGATACTGGCTGAAGGGGTAACCGCCCAGTCGTCAACATCAGACGCCCTTATAGTCATGATACCTAACCTAGGGGACAAGGGCGGTGAGTTCAAGAACATATACAAGGAGGCGTTTAAGAGAATAGTTCTTCAGGGGGAGAACCCCCAAAAGGTGCTGAGCGACCTCGGACCTCAGCTGCTCGGTCTGTTTAAGGAGAAAGGCATCCCGACACCATGAGGGATTGCTATGAGGTCCAAGTACCTTCCATATCTTTTACTTTTACCTGCCGTGGCGTATCTCCTTTTTTTCATCGGGTATCCTTTGATACAGGCGTTAAATCTTGCATTTTTCGTTAACGGTCATCCTTCGGCTTCGAACGTCCACAGGGCCGTCGGCAACCCTACGTTCCTAAGCGCCCTCAAGTACACCATAGCACTTGGGGCAGTTATAATTCCGGTGCAGATACTTCTGGCATTGGTTCTGGCCTTGATCATGATACGTACCTTCAAAGGTAAGGGTATGGTTCTCTATGCCCTTATAATACCACTGACTATAAGCGACGTGGCCGGTGGCCTTATATGGTACACCATGCTGTCAGACGCGGGTTTCCTGAACAAGCTACTCCTTAACCTTGGCATAATCAGTCAGCCCATACACTTCTTTGGGTACCAATACAGAAACATGGAATTTCTCGCAATAGTCATGGAGGAAGTTTGGAGGGCAACGGCCATAGTGTTCGTCATAATCCTCGCAGGGTTGCAGATGATAAGTAAAGAGTATCTTGAGGCCGCGGACGTCTTCGGTGCCAGCTACTGGACGAAGATGAGGAGGATAGTCATTCCAATGTTAAAGCCCAGTATACAAAGCGCCCTGATAATTAGAACCCTCTTTGCGATGCAGATCTTCGGTGCAGTGTGGATGCTGGCGGGTAGGGACATACCGGTCCTTGCAGGGGAAGGATTCTATCAACTGACATTTATCAGGGACTATGGTGTTGCGGCTATCTACGCCTTAATGATTGCTGTCCTCTCAATAGTCTTGGGGGCCCTTTACGTCAAGTTCCTCAAGGCTGAGTACCTGGAGGTAAGAACATGAACGACAGGACCAGATTCCTCATCAGGAAACTCGCTCTTTACACGTTCCTCTTTACCATAGTCCTCTGGGTAATTGTCCCAATAGTGGTCTCAATGCTTTACGCCTTCTCATCGAAGCTTGACTATTACAACATGCATAGGATTGTGCCCGTGCACTACACTAGTGAATGGGTGAGGACCATTCTGTTCACGCTGGGGGCTTGGCAGGGCATAAAGAACAGCATAGCGGTGGCGGTCATGACGATACTCATAAGCTTTTCTCTTGGGATTCCCGCCGGATACTCCATAGCCAAGTTCATCTTTCCCGGAAAGGACACGGTAAAACTCTCAATAATTGCCCTGAGGATGTTTCCAATCCCCGTCATGGCTATACCCCTGGTGGTCCTGTACATACGTCTCCATCTGATAGATACCCTCTTTGGGGTTGCGCTTGCACACACGGCAATGGCCCTGCCGTTCGTGGTTCTCATAACTTCCAGCATATTCGCGGGGGTTTCCAAGGAACTTGAAGAGGCTGCCATGGTGTTTGGGCTCGGCCGATTCCAGTCTTTCCTCAAAATAACGTTGCCCCTGGCCCTACCTGGATTGGCAGCGGCCGCAATGTTTACCTTCGTGATGTCTTGGAACGAGGTTTTTATAGCCTCCATCCTGACTTTGAAGAACAGGACACTCCCAGCACAGATACTCTCAATAATGGCAGGGGCTAGCGGAGGGGCAGCACCCCCCTACTACAAGTTTGCAGCTGCGTTCATAATGACTCTGCCGGCAATGTTCTTTATATTCTTCGCAAGAAAGTACCTCGTGACAATGTGGGGTATAACGCTCAAGTGAGGTGTGCCGTATGGTTGAAGTTAGACTTGAAAACCTCAAGAAATATTTCGACAACGGAAGGGTAAAGGCCGTTGACGATCTCACCCTGCAGATAAGGGATGGGGAATTCCTCGTTCTTCTCGGTCCCAGTGGCTGTGGTAAGACCACAACGCTGAGGATGATATCGGGCCTTGAGACCCCATCCGCTGGGAGGATATACTTCAGGGATAGGGACGTTACATATCTGCCTCCTAAGGACAGGAACATCTCGATGGTCTTTCAGAGCTATGCAGTGTGGCCCCACATGAAGGTCTACGAGAACATAGCCTTTCCCTTAAAAGTGAAGAAATATCCAGAGAACGAAATCAAGGAGCGGGTCAGGTGGGCAGCTGAGCTCCTTCAGATCGGTGAGCTTCTCGATCGGTATCCGGCCCAGCTTAGTGGAGGCCAGAGACAGCGCGTGGCGGTTGCAAGGGCCGTCGTTGTGGAACCTGAGGTCCTCCTGATGGACGAGCCGCTGAGTAATCTCGATGCCAAGTTAAGGGTCACGATGCGGGCCGAGATAAAGAAACTTCAGACGAAGCTCAAGGTCACAACGGTCTACGTTACCCATGATCAGGTTGAGGCCATGACTATGGGGGATAGAATCGCCGTCATGAACAAGGGTCGTCTGCTGCAGATAGGTCCCCCAACCGAGGTCTATCTAAAACCCAACTCAACATTCGTAGCCACGTTCATTGGATCACCGGAGATGAATATGCTGGAGGTCAGCGTCAAGGAAACTGAAAGCGGGATTGCCCTTGAGGGGAGTGGGTTCAGACTTGCCTTCCCACCCGATCTTGGGGAACTGTTGAGGGGTCATCTCGACAAGACCGTCACACTTGGAATCAGACCTGAGCACATGACTGTGAAGGGCGTCTCAACCCTCGAACACGTAACTAGGGCAGCGGAAATTGAAGGTGCTGTTGACTTCGTTGAGGCACTTGGGACGGACACAATAGTCCACGTCAAAGTGGGGGACGACATAATCAAGATAAAGCTGCCAGGTCACATACCCCTGCCGGTTGGAGAAAAGATTAAAATAGAGGTCGATCTTGACAATATCCATGTCTTCGATAAGAGCACCGAGAAAGCGATAATTTGAGGAGTGCCTATGGAGGAGAAGAAGATAAAGGACTGGTTAAGGGAATTTGGCCTCAATGAGTACGAGGTTAGAGCTTATCTCACCCTCATAAAGGGTGGCCCTTTAACTGCAGGGGAACTCGCGACGCTCTCAAAGGTTCCCCAACCCAGGATATATGACGTTGTAAGAACCTTGATGGCAAAGGGCTTCGTCATAACAAGCCAGGGGAGGCCCAAGCGGGTCATTCCCATCAGTCCCGACAGGGTCATGGATGCTATAAAGAGGCGTTACAACGAGAAGATAGAGCGATTGAAGGCTGCCCTTGAGGAGATGTATACTCCCAGGGAAGAAATCGGAAGTGTAGTGGTTGTCAAAAGTAGGATCACGTTTGAGGAGTATGTCAGAAGGGCGGTTGAAAATGCCAAGTTTCACCTCAGCATGGCGATGCCGACCGAAATTCTTGAGAAGTTTAAGGAAGCTATCACGAAGAAGGACTCCAACGTCAGCATAAACCTCTTTATTTATGGGGAGGGCAACATCCCGCCAATTGCAAACGAGATTAGAGCTAGGGACGTCCCAGATCCTGTGATTGTAATACAGGACAAGGAGATGGGTGTGTACCTCCCCTACGAGGCCCTGGATTCGGGGAGCTCTCTCCATGGCTACGGCCTCATAATCCACGACAACAACCTCCTTTTCATACTCAACCGCTACTTCTACCATGTCCTCTGGCCGACCGGAAGGATCGTTTACAGAGAGGAGCGGGAACTCCGGCTTCCGAGGGAGTACATACACATAAGGGAGCTTGTTTCGGACCTGCGGCGGTTCAACATCCAGAATGCCAAGGTGGAGGTTTTCGGTCGCTTTGTCCGTTCTGGAGAGCCGGTTCACCTCATGGGGAGGGTTGTTGAGTTCTACGAGGATGGGGGCAAAGTCATCTCGAACATAACTGTGGAGACTGAGGATGGTGAGAGGCACGTGGTGGGTGGCTGGAACGCTTCCCTGGAGGACATAGAGGCCGACCACATAATCCTCTTTGAGTGAATCCTTTTGCCGGGGGATGTGGATGGACGCTAGAACGGTGGCACTGGACATCATGAGGGGAGCCATTAAAAGCGCCGATCCCTACAGGGCAGTGCGCAGGAGCATCAGCGTCGATGGAAGCCGCCTGACGGTTTTTGGAGAGAAGTTCTCAGTACGGGGGGATGTCTACCTCCTAGCGTTTGGCAAGGCCGCCTGCTCCATGGCAAAAGCTATAGTTGACCTCCTTGGGGGACGGATTGAGGAAGGTGTAATAATCACCAAGTACGGCTACGCCGAGGACTGTCCCAAGCCGGGAAGGCTGAAGGTCATTGAGGCCGGCCATCCAGTTCCAGACGAGAACTCCCTTCTGGGTGGAAAGCTCGGACTTGAACTGGCGGAAAAGGTTGGGGAAGACGACATCCTTCTCGTCCTCATCTCCGGTGGCGGAAGTGCACTTTTCCTCCTCCCGGAGGGAGGTATAAATCTGGGGGATAAAATCAGGACGAACGAGCTCCTTCTAAAGAGCGGGGCAAAGATATACGAGATAAACACAGTGAGGAAGCACATCTCGGCGGTGAAAGGCGGCAAGCTGGCAAAAAGTGTAAAAGGTACCGTGATAAGTCTCATCCTCTCGGACGTCGTTGGCGACCCGCTTGAGGCGATAGCCTCTGGTCCGACCGTGAAGGACCCCACCACATTCCAGGACGCCTTCCGGATACTGAAGCTCTACGGCGTCTGGGAGAAGCTTCCAGAGAGTGTTAAGAGGCACATCGAGCTGGGGCTTGAGGGAAAGGCCGAGGAGACCCTCAAGGAAGATCTTCCCAACGTCCACAACTTCGTAGTCGGAAGCAGCACCCTCGCCTGCGAATCAGCGCTGAAAAAGGCGAGAGAGCTCGGCTACAACGCGGCGATACTCACGACGACCCTTGAAGGTGAGGCTAGGGAGATAGCCCTGTCAATAGGCTCGATAGTCCAGGAGATTGCCAAATACGACCGCCCGGTTCCAAAGCCGGCGGTTCTAATAGCCGGCGGCGAGTGGACGGTGACCATCGAGGGGAATGCCGGCCTCGGCGGGCCGAACCAGGAGTTTGCTCTGAGCGTGGCGAAAAAGATAAGCGGTCTGAACGCCGTTGTCCTGGCGGTTGATACCGATGGGACGGACGGGCCGACCGACGCCGGCGGCGGGATAGCGGACGGGAAAACGCTTGGGCTTCTAAGGGAAGCGAGAATAGACGTCGAGGAAGCCCTCAGGAGGCACGACGCATATAATGCGCTGGAAAAGGCCGGCGCGCTCCTCAAGACCGGCCCGACCGGAACGAACGTGAACTCTCTGGTGGTGGCTGTCATTCCGAAGGAGCTTTAAGAGAAACCGTTCAATATCGCTGGGTGAAATCATGAACCGCATTCCACGAAGGGAGCTCGTGAGAAAGGGCTGGCACGTCCTCCCCGGAATTTTGGGAGCCCCAATAATCCTCTTTACCCCCAAATGGGTAACCCTCCTTGTCGTCTGGTTCTTTGCCTTTCTCTACACACTCCAGAACCTGAAGCTCAGGAGGGGCTGGAAGTTTACCGTTCCAATAGCAGACCTGAGCTACCGCCAGATGGCGAGAGAAGATGAGAAGGATAACTACCTCGGGAGCTTCCTCCTGTGGGTCACAATGGCCATAATCTGTACGGTCTTTCCTAAAATAGCCGCCCTCTCGGCTCTGTGGGTTTCGACCTTCGGCGACTGCTGCAACGCCATAGCCGGCCAGCTCCTCGGAGGGCCGAGAATTCCCTGGAACCGGAGAAAAACCCTCATCGGGAGCATCGTGATGCTGGCGGTTTCAATCCTGGCACTCTGGGCCAGTCACAGGGTTCTTGAGCTTGATCCATCTCCCGCTATCATAATGGGAGTTGCGATGGTCGCAACCCTCCTTGAAAGCCTCCCGCTCCGCTCGGCCTACGACGAGTCCACGGTTCCGTTCTTTACGGCTTTACTCCTCTGGCTGACCTACGGGGGAACTCTGCTCTCCACGACGTGGTAAGTCAGGGCTCTATGAACTCCCAGCCTTCCCTGTGGGTCTCTATTCCCTCCACCTTCACGTGTAGGCCTCTTATCTCCTTCTTCAGCTCCCACAGAAACTCTTCAAAGGCACTGCCATCGGTCAGAACCTCGTAGCTTTCCGGGTACTCATCGCGGAGGAGCTCCTGGAATTCCCTTCCGGAGGCGCGGAGGTTGAGCACCTCGAAGAAGTAGTAGTCCGCAAAGCCCCTCGTGTCCTCTACTATGGCGGAGACGTCAGTTATCTCTGGAATTATGGGGCTGACGAAGACGTACGTCTTCAGGCCCGCCTCGCGGAGTTCCTTAAGGGCATTAACCCTCGCCTCGTGAACCGGCGTTAGAGGTTCGAAGAGCCTCTTTTCTCTACCCCTAAAGCCGTTTATCGTGAGGCCGACCTCTATCGTTCGGAACTCCTTGAAAAGGTCGATGTCCCGGGTTGCCAGGGGGGACTTGGTGAGAACCGAGAGTTCGTTCCTCTTGTCCATGTATCTCAAAACCTTCCGGGTGAGCTTCAACTCGGCCTCTATCGGCTGATACGGGTCGCTCACCGTTGACATGACGACGCTCCCGGAAACGTGCTTTCTAGCCAGGTCGGGTGCGTTGGTCTTGACCTCGACCCAGCTCCCCCATCTCCCGTAGTCCTTCCACCTCGTCAGAAACTTGGCGTAGCAGTACTCACAGGCGAAGGTACAGCCGACGTACTGGTTGACAGCCCACTCTACGCCAGGAATTTTGGATCTGATGTAGATGCTCTTGGCGCGCCTCTCTATGACCCGAACCTTCATAAGGGCTTTTTATCCATTCTCCTTAAAAGGTGAGCGGCAATGCTGAGGGTTCGCCGTCGGCCGGTTAAGTACGCGAGGCTTGAGGTGAGGTCGGACGGGACGGTCGTGGTCACGGCTCCGGATGGCTTCGACGTCGATGCCCTGATCGAGAGGCACCGCGGCTGGCTTGAGGGCAAGCTGGCCGAGATAGAGGGCCTTCGCGAGATAGCCGAATCGGGCTTTCCCATCAACGGCGAGTTCTACGGGGTCATCCACGGGAGAAAGCCCAAGGTTCACGAGCGGTTCAAGACCGTCGTCCTCTCACCCAATCCTAGCGATGTCCTTGACTGCCTGAAGAAAATCCTCCGAAGGGAACTCCTGCCCCTCGTGGATTCCTACGCCCACAGGATGGGAGTTAAATATGGAAAGGTCTATATTCGCCATCAAAAGAGCCGGTGGGGGAGCTGTTCCCCCAGGGGGAACCTGAACTTCAACGTTCGTCTCATAGCCCTTCCCAGGGAGCTTAGGGAGTACGTTGTAGTCCATGAGCTCGCCCATCTGAAGCACATGAACCATTCGAAGGCCTTCTGGGGGCTGGTGGGGGAGTTTTACCCCGATTACCGGAGGGCTAGGGAAGAGCTTAAGAGATGGTGGAGCATTCTTGAGCTCAATCCCTACTGGCGGTGGCTTGGTGGACGGAATGAAGAACTTCCTCAAGTTCTTAGCGCTGATGGCGGATGAGGTCATAGTAGGTCTCTTCCTCCTTCTGGTACTCCCAGGTTTCGGTATCGATGTTCCCATCTGGACTGCGGCGGTTGTTATAGGGATCCTCCTAGCCAAGGATGTCCTCGTGGCGCCGTTCGTCCTGCGTGGGGGATTAAACACAAGGCCAGAGACCGGCTCGGAGAGTCTCATCGGGAGAACTGCCGTGATCGTCGAGGACTTAACTCCCGAGGGCCTTGTAAAGGTTGATGGGGAACTCTGGAGTGCGGAGTGCATAAACGGAACCGCCAGATGGGGTGAGAGTGTTGAAATCATCAGTGTGAGCGGTGCTAAGGTTCTCGTGAAACGCCTAGAGTCGCCAGAACGGCGGCGACCTCGTTCGGGTGGTTAGTCGTGAAGGAAACCGTCCAACCCTTTTTCTGGTGTATCGTGACGCAGCCCCTAGCTGGCAGGTTGAAGTGTATCGTTCCGTAGCAGGAGGTCCAGCCATTCCCGACCTAGAAGCTCGCAATGTTCTCTATGGAAACAGTCTTCCTGACCGCAAGCCCAATGATGCCCCTTATCATCAGCTCGCGCTCGTCTATCTCGATTCTGATTGCCATGACATCGAGGAGCAGAACAGTAATCCCAACCGTGACCGCGAGCATTATTTCAACACCGGCACCTGCCATATACGTCCTGTAGAGCCCAGCGAACATCGAGAGGATTGGAACCAGCATGAGGATCTGAAAGGCCCGGCTCGTCAGTCTCTCCTCGTAGAGCGCCATGCTTTCACCTGTGGGAGTTCTCCGTTATCTCTTTAAAGTTTGACCCCCAACCTTTTTCGGTGGTTGTGTGGTCAAAACGATGCCCGTAGACAGGCTGAGCGACGATGAGGTTAGGGAGATTTTGACGAAGTACAGAAAGATCGCCCTCGTGGGCGCTTCACCGAAAGCGGAGAGGGATTCCAACGATGTGATGCGTTACCTCCTTGAGAAGGGCTACGAGGTCTATCCAGTGAACCCCCGCTATTCCGAAGTCCTCGGAAGGAAGTGCTATCCGAGCGTTTTAGAGGTTCCGGACGAGGTGGATATAGTCGACCTCTTCGTCCGCCCGGAGTTCACGGGGGACTACGTCGAGCAGGCAATAAAGAAGGGCGCCAAGGTCGTCTGGTTTCAGTTTAACACCTACAATAGGGATGCGTTCAAAAAGGCCAAGGAGGCTGGCTTAATAGCTGTGGCCCACCGTTGTATAAAGCAGGAACACGAACACCTTTTTGGCAGACCCTGAACGGTTGCCCCCGCCCTTTTGCGTTTAATTAAAAAAGGAGGGGTCAGATAAGGGGAGGTTCAAGGCGGATGAAAAAGCCGAAGGGAAGTTTTGTGGTCGTGTACTCCCCTCCAGTTGGGGAAGTTTTCAGTGAAACCCTGTACGGGGTCGTTGCCCCATATGCCCTTATAGGGAAGGCCCCCTCATTATGGATGCTTACCGCTATCGAGTTCCCCACCTCTATCGGAACCAGGCTGAACCATCCCGGCAGTGAGTCATCAAGTTTTTTGAGAACCCATCCAGCGGGCGCGGCAACCCCCAGACTGTACGGGGTGGTACCGTTGGCCCACACGTCCCCGTAGACGGCCGTTATGTATCCCATGTTGTCTCCGTGAATCTCGGTTCCGTTAACGGGTACGAAATCAAGCCCCTGTGGAATTGTAGCGTTGCCCGTCCCCTCGTTTGACCAGATCTCAAGTGAGCGGTAGCCGCTACCGTCGTAGCTTCCACCTACCTTTTCAACGCTCAGAACGTACCGTTCGTTTCCCGTTGGGTGGCATCCTCCGGAACCGCATATGACCTCCTTCTGAACCTCAAGGTGGAGGGTGACATACACGCCAACCGCCGCGGTGGTGTCGTTTCCCATCACCTTGATGGTGGTTCCTGCGGAGTACCTGCCGGTTATCAGGCTGTCGAGGATCCTGATCCTCATCCCCTCGGGGAGGCTTTCTCCCCCCGCACCGCTGACCTTTCCGTAGACAACGGTCACTTTGGGACCCACCAGCGGTGAGTAGCTCTTCAGCTTGAACATAAGGGTTACGTTGTTCTGAAGACTGCTGTTCTTGGAGATGACCATCAGGGGAAGTTTTACTCCACTGTAGGTCTTTTCATAGGATGTTTCCCATTTAGGCGTTTCCCCTGACGAGATCCGGTCCTCGAGTGCCCCATTTATAGAAACGTTCAGGTAGTACCCATCTGGAATGAATGAACCGGCGTTTAAGGGAAGTTCAATGCTCTCAGGCGGAAGGGTGTAGAGCTTTCCATCTTTCACAACCCACAGATCGACTCCGATGAACACGGAGTTTGACCCCCGAGTCTTGGCGAGCGATGTTAACTCCTTGAGGGTGCCCTTCGTGAGGTGTATCCTTCCGTTCGTCTTCCCCCTCTCAAACACCTCCATGCTACCGTTACCCGAAAACGTCCACAGTGCATAGTAAACTGTCCCTCCAGGCTTTTCCGCCCATTGCAGTGTTAAGTTGGCTCCCTCCGTTGTGTACACGTAGCCAACGCCCGCGATAACTAGGATTAACACGATGATTGCAGCCAATCTCTTCCTCATTTCAATCACCATCAGAGTTAGCATTCCAATGGAATTTAACCTTATCCCCTGTACCTTAGCACGTGGATATCCCTCACGAGCCTGTGCCTGGGTTCAAAATCAAGGTACCTTCCAGTGGTCTCAAATCCCAGCCTCCTCAGCCATCCTCTATCCTTTCGGTAGACCCCGCCGCTGCTCAGTTTAAACGCTGGGAATACAAAAACAACCCTCCCGTTCCGCTTGAGGACATTCGATATTGACTCAAAAACAGGATAATAAAAGCTATCCAACTCGTTGGCCAGCTTTATAGCTTCTCCCCTTCCGGGGTTTCGTTTGAGGGGCCTCCCGAGATAGGGCTCGCTCACGATCGCGTCGAAACGGGTTCTAAAGCAGTGTTTGAGTCTCCGTGCGTCGCAGACCTCCAGTTGCGCCGAGTTTTTCAGCCGAAACTCCTTCCTGAGCCATCTGATGTTCTCCTTCGCGTTCTTTATGGCCGCCCCATCGCTGTCACTTCCGTACGCACCCAGGCCCTGAAGCACGAACTCTTGAACTATGGTTCCTATCCCACAGAATGGGTCCAGGAAGTTCCCTTTTTTAATCTCGGTCAGGTTTACCATAGTCCTGGCCAGCCTTGGTGGTATGGAGAGTATGGGACGTTGTCGCGGGCGTTCAACGTCGAGTTTTTTCAGCTCAAATGGGTCTGTTACTCCAACGGTCTCTCCGATTAGGAAGGTCCCGTCTTTCCTGAAGAAGAGGTCAAAGTCCTTAACCTCTGGGAATCCCTTGAGAATAAGCTCCGCGGGCATGGCGTAAACCCTGGCAGGTTTGAAGAACTTGGATGGTCCTTCCTTTTTGAGCTCTCTTTTTATCTCGCTTCCAAACCTCCGCCACAATCTCCAATCGTCCTTCCCGTAGAGGCTGACGGTGAAGAGCCGGGAGTACCCGACTTCCCTGAGGGCTTCTTCTCCTTCCCCCAGAATCCTTACGAGTTTAAGCGCCCCTCCCAGCCAGTGGAAGTAACGTTCAACCCGGGCATCGGAGTCGAACAGAAGCCAGTCCCCATTAGTTTCTGATACTCTAATTTTTAATCCAAAACGTTTTATGAACGAATAAAACTCTGCCTCGCTAAGCCGTGGATTCTTTCCAAATACAACCGCATACATGCTCCTCCCTTTCATTCCCCACTTAAAAATGTTCCGAGAGTTAGGTTAATAAGATCGAGTTCCCTAGTATTGTTTAGACTTATGGGTTTACAATAAGCCGGGGGCGTATGGAATGTTAATAAAAGAGGTACTTGCCTCTGTGGAGGTTATTCGGGACCCGTACATAAAAGCCGTGACCTATGCTAAAATCGGTGAAAGACTCGCGAGGGCCAGGGAGAAGCACTACAAGGGGGCGTTTCTTAGGGCGATGGAGGCGACTAAAGAGATCGGTGACCCTGTTAAGACTTTCAAGGCCCTCCTCTCCATCGGTTACTCCATGAGTAAGGCCGGCATCAAAGCCTCAAAGCGTATATATCAGGGCGTTCTTGAGGACTCCAGAGCACTCCCCTCCCCCCACAGGGATGTCGTGATGGAGAGTGCCGCCACGTACATGCTCTCGCTTGGGGAGATAGGGGAGGCAATAACCTATGCGCTTGAGATATCCAACCCAAAACTGAGGAATGAGGTGCTGCTTGCGGCCATGCGGACCAACACTCGGAAGCTGGGGAAGGAAGGCATCAAAGTGGCTTACCATCTCAGGAGGAGCAAGCTGGCCCTTGAGTATATAGACTCCGAACCCTATCGGTCGATGGGTATTATGGAGCTTATAAAGGCTTACCTGTCTCTTGGAAGCTATGAGAACGGAATCTCCCTGATATCCTTGATAGGGGACAGGGATTGGGCCAGACAGGCTTTCAAGGAGGTGGCGTTCTACCTCAAAGAGAAGGATGTCTTGGGCCATTATATAGACTCCCTTGAGGGGGTTGCCAACAGCCTCATCTCCCGTTTTGGGGACGACTTCACCAGAGAGATGGCGTTCGCATTCGCGCTCAGTGGTGAGGGTCTTCCAGCGGTCGAACTCGCAAGAAAGCTGGATAACAGCAAAGACACCCTTGTGAAAATAGCCATTGAACTCCTTGAACGTGACCACGACGTTCTGCCCTCGCTCGTTTCGGCATTGAGCGAGGAGGAGGCTACCATAGTCGGAAAGGCGGTGATGAACAGGATACTCGAACGGCCGGAACTTGGAAGCTGGGAAGTGGTCGAAGCAATAGGTAAAAGTACGAGGAACGAGGAGGTCTGGGCTAAGATAGCTCGCTATTACATAGTGATGGACGAGGTCGATGGGGCGGCGAGGGTGGCCTCCCTTCTTCACGAGGGGAGACTGAGGTCCGTGATAATGGCCGACATAGCCCACCACTTGCTCAAGAAGAACGAGGTTGAAAGGGCCATAGACACCGCCATTGAGGTTAAAGACCCGAAGTTTTCATCGATACTCGTCTCTGAGATTCTCCTCAAAGCCCTTGAGAACGAGATTGAGGGGAAGGTGGTACCGTGGAACGGCTCAAGACACTGATAGGGCCCAGGAAGAACCGGGTGGACTTCATAACCGGGTTGATAACCCTTCTGCTGTCTGACGGGGAGCTTTATTCCGATGAGGTCCTTTTCAGGGATGCCGTCGAGGAGATATACCAGACACTTCGGTCTGAGGTTCTGGATCGGAAGAGAGGGGAGCTTGCCGATGCTTACGAGACGGCGGTCCTCCTCCGGGCGGCCATCTCTGGAAAGTCCATGAATCCTGAAAGGCTTCTCGTTGAGATAGGGCGAAAGCTCAGCGAGGCGAGGTGAATGCTCTTCACGTTTGAGGTTCGCACGGAGGAGAGGTTCCAGGTGGTCGATGTAACCCGGTCGGTTCAGGAGACGGTGTGGAGGGGTGATGTGGCTCATGGGATGGCCGTGGTTTTTACTCCCCACACCACGACGGGTTTGATGATAAACGAATACGAGCCGGGCCTGATTGGGGATGTAGAAGCCAAGATGAAAGAATTGGTTCCGATGGGGGCCGGCTACGCCCATGACCGCATAGATTCAAACGCCCACTCCCACATAATGGCGACCCTCTTCCTCAACCCTGAGGTGGTTATCCCCGTGGACCAGGGTGAGCTTCAGCTCGGAACCTGGCAGAGGATACTCCTCGTCGAGTTGGACGGGCCGAGAAGGAGAAGAGTTCAGGTTATGGTCTGCCCATGCCCGGCGTACCCCGAGGAGGGACGATAGCTGGACCGTCCACGAACCCGGTTCACCGTGCGTACTGTGCGTACTGTGCCAGCTTCTCGATGAGTTCGTTCAGTCCTTCTCCGGTCACGAGGGAAAGAACCAGCGCGTCCTCCCC
>NZ_JALSLB010000016.1 GCF_026988555.1 Thermococcus sp.
CCGGTTTTACGGTGAGGAGGGTTTTGATGACGTTGAGTTTGTTGAGGAAGAGGTTGAAGGGCGGAACACCCTCAAGGGCGAATATTGAGGCTATCATGAGCCCGGCGCTGAGCTGGTCAGTGTTTATCATTCCCTTCATTTTGCTCAGACTCCTCGTGCCAAAGACATAGAGCAACGCTCCCGTGGTGATGAACGCGGCACCCTTTGCTAAACCGTGGGCCAGAACGTAGTAACCGATGTTCTTCTCAACGCCTGAAACCCCGAGCAGTCCCGCGAGGAGGAGCAGATACAGCCAGCCCATGTTGTCTATCGTCGACCAGGCGAAGAGACTCTTAACGTCGTCCTGGATGCCGTAGCTGAATATCGCCGCGAGCATGCTGAGGACGGCCATTGCTCCGATAAGCCAGATTATCCATCCGGGGACGCTCCAGTTCACTGCCTGGAGGATTTTTATGCTCCCGTAGAGGCCGAGCTCGACCATTGCTCCACTCATCAGGGCCGATACCGGGCTTGGGGCTGCTGGGTGAGCGTCCGGTAACCAGAAGTGGAGCGGGAAGAGACCTGCCTTGGCGGCGAATCCGATGAGGAACAGAGCAACTACCGCTGTGGTGTACGCTCCGCTCAATGGGGCAAAGGCAAAACTCCCGTTTGAAGCATACACGAGCGCAACGCCGAGCATGAGTGGTGAGGTGTCAAAGAGGTGCATCGTTACAAAGTACTTCCAGCCGGCCCTCTTGACCTTCTTCTTCGGCCAGTCATAGATTATCAGGAGGTACGAGGCGAGGGTCATTATCTCCCAGAGGAAGAGGAACACCAACCAGTCCCTGACCATTGGTATTAGCAGCATTGAGATGATGAAGACTATCAGCGTTGGATAGTAGGGTATCTTGGGTTTGAACTCGTAGATGTTCATGTACTTAAGCGAGGCTATCAAAGCGGCAAGGCCAAGTATTGCCACGTTGAGGACGAAGAGCACACCGGTTCTGTCAAGTGCCAGGCTGAGCGTTACGTCGAACATCCCTCACCACCCCACCTTGACGACAAAGGGATACGCTATGAGCGGAGCAACTATGCCGAGTATCAGCAGGGCCACCATTGCGGCCTTCATCGCCGGTGTTATCTCGACCTTCTCGGTGCCCTCGCTGAACACCATGTCGTGGATGCTCCTCAGCGCGACCATGAGGAAGACCGCTGAGTCAAGCAGGAGGAGCACGAACATTGCCAAGAGGAGCGGGCTCTTCTCTATCCCTGAAGCGTTGCTCAGGATTGCCATCTTACCGAAGAAGACCGCGAAGGGCGGAACTCCCGCCAAGCCGAGCAGGGAGAACGTCCAGGAGTAGCCCACCACCGGGGACTTTATGAGGCCTCTTATTTTGTCCATGCTGAGGGTTCCGAGGGCGTAGCTGAAGGTTCCCGCGGTGAGGAAGGCCAGACCTTTGACGTAGGCGTGGTTGAAGAGCTGGAACATCGAGGCCTGCAGGCCGGTTTTCATTCCGAGGACCGCAGCGGCAAGGGCAACGTACATCAGGCTCGATTCAGCTATCGTTGAATAGGCCAAAAGTCTCTTGGCGCTCCTCTGGAACGGGTACATCAGGATGCAGATTATCTGGGTCGCTATCAGGAGCGAGGCCATGGCGTAGAAGCCTTCCTTCGGAATCGGATGCATGAACTGAACGAACCTGGCCAGTAAAAACACACCCATCTCGACCATCGCCGCTCCGTGCAGGAAAGCACTTGCGGGCGTTGGGGCGACCATCGCGTCCGGAAGCCAGGAGTAGAGCGGGAACTGGGCGCTCTTGGTGAACGCGGCAATCATAACGGCTATGAAAACTATCAGCTTAAGGTGTTCATCAAGGCCGGAGTAAGCGAAGAGGCTGAGATCGTGTAGCTTCGTCAGGCCTATTCCGACAGCGGTGTAGAGGCCGACCATCGCCCCGAAATTGGTGATTATCAGCGCCTTGTATGCCGAGCGCTTGGCCTTTTCACCGCCGTAATAGCTCACGACACCCCAACAGGCGAGGCTCATTATCTCGAAGAATATCAGCAGTTGAAGAACGGAGGAGGAGTATATGAACGCCAGGGTGGCGCCTATAAAGAGGACCATCCACGCGTGGAACCTTCCCTTGCCCTCATAAACCGGGTGCTCCTTGTTCTCTGGGCTCATGTAGTCCTTTGCGTACAGCATGAAGAGCAATCCGGCGGTTATGACGACTAAGCCAACAACAACGCTCATCGGGTCAATCAGCAGGCCGTAAACCTCTCCGAAGCTTGAGGAGCTTATCAGGGTCTTGTGGACGGTCGGCATCCCTTTAACCCAGAAATCGTAAACGCCGATGAGGTTGAGTATGGTTGCAAGTATGACAGTGATGAGCATGAAGTAATCAGCCTTTTTACCGTCGAGCTTGAAGAGGATTAAACCCCCGACCAGTGGAATGGAAAAAGAAAGAACGAAAAGCTCCTCCATGCTATCACACTCCCTGGAGTGATATGCCCTCCGCTTTCTTCGAGAGCTCAATGGTCTTTTCCGTGAACTTCCTTCTTCTCTCGCGGATTATCTCGTTCCACTCGCCGAACACCAGTGCATCGGTCGGGCAGGTCTCTGCACAGGCCGGGAGCTTGCCTTCTTTTCTCCTGTGAGCACATAGGTCACACTTGCCCATTATCTTGTTTATGAGGTCTAACTCGGGAATGCCGAAGGGACAGACTATGCCGCACATGAGACAGCCGATACACTTCTGGGGAGCGAGGATTACGGCACCGTCCTCATCGCGATAGAGGGCGTTGGTCGGACAGACCTCGACACAGGGAGCGGTTTCACAGTGCCTGCAGTTGAGGGCCATCGCGGCCATTTCCTGCCACTCAAAGACCTTTATGTGGGACTTTCCGTTGTGCTCGCGCTCACAGGCAACCTCACAGGCAAGGCACTCAATGCACTTGGAAAAGTCAATAAAGATGGTCTTCCTGGCCATTTAAATCACCCCTTGATGACCTCCAACTTCGGTATAACGGGCGGGAGCTCCTCCATAACCTTCTTTGCTTCCTCCTCGCTGACCTTTCTGGCCCTACAGGCACAGACCTTCGTTTCTGGAATCTTTGAGTCCGGATCGAGCGCGTCGTTGGTTAGAACGTTGGCTCCCCAGTGCCACGGAACCGCTATGACGCCCTTCTTGACGAGCCTCGTGACCTTTGCCCTTATCGGGTACTTTCCTCTCCTCGTCTCGACCACTATCCAGTCGCCGGTCTTTATTCCGAGCTTTTCGGCGTCCTCCGGGTGTATCTCTGCCAGTGGCTCGGGCCAGCGCTTTTTCAGGGACTCGCTCCTCATGGTCATGGTTGCTGTGTGGTACTGGCCGACGTACCTGATTGTGGTGAGCAGGAACGGGTACTCCTCGTCCGGCAGTTCAGCGGGATCTCTGTGCTCCACAGCCGCGAGGTGTGCCTTTCCGTCCGGGGTGAGGAACCTGTCCCTGTAGAGGAACCTCGTTCCGGGGTGATCCTCACTCGGGCACGGCCAGTGTATTCCAGCCAGGTTGGCCTTCAGCCTCTCGGGGGTTATTCCCCTGTACTGCGGGGTGCAGGCGTTTATTTCCCTCAGGATATCCTCAGCCGAGCCGTAAATGAAGCCCTTCGGGCCGGCTTTGTCAAAGCCAACCGCCTTTCCTATCTCGCTGACTATCCACCAGTCCGGCCTTGCCTCTCCGGGCGGCTTGGCAGCCTGAAAGCTCCACTGGACCCTCCTTTCCGTGTTGGTTATCGAACCCTCGTTCTCGAGCATGGCCGCTGCCGGAAGAACTATGTCGGCGAACTGCATGGTAGGTGTCGGCACTATGTCCTGGACGACCATGAACTCAAGCTTCTGGAGGGCGTGCATCACGTGGTTCGCGTTGGCCTCGCTTATCACGGGGTTCTCACCCATGACGTAGTAGGCCTTGACCTTGCCCCTGTCTATTGCATAGGCTGCCTCAACCGCGGTGAGGCCTGGCTCTCCGCTCAGCGGAACGCCCCAGAACTCCTCGAAGAAGGCCCGCTTCTCTGGGTCGGTCACGAGTCCATAACCCGGGAAGTAATTCGGCAGGGCCGCCATGTCGCAGGCACCCTGGACGTTGTTCTGGCCGCGCATTGGAGAAACTCCGCAGCCCTCCCTGCCCTGGTAGCCGCATATTGCCGAGAGGGTCGCGGCGAGCCTGACGTTGTCGTGTCCGTGGGTGTGCTGGGTCAGGCCCATTGCCCAGGTTATGACACCCTTACCTGCTGTGGCGAAGGTTCTGGCAGCTTCAATTATGAGCTCTTTCGGAACGCCCGTTACCTTTTCAACGAACTCCGGTGTGTATTTCTCAACGGCCTTGACGACCTCATCGAAACCGGTACACCTCTCGCGGACAAAGCGTTCATCGTAGAGTTTCTCCTTGATGATGACGTGGATGAGGCCGTTGAGAAGGGCAATGTCGCTTCCCGGATAGTGCTGAAGGAATATGTCCGCGTGCCAGGCCGTCCTGGTGAACCTCGGGTCGGCGACTATAACCTTTGCGCCCCTCTCCTTGGCCTTGATGACGTAGCGGAAGCCGACCGGGTGGGTCTCGGCGTAGTTGTGACCGATGATGAAGATGACATTTGCCTCCTCAATGTCCCTGTAAGTGTTGGTCATTGCACCGGCACCGAAGACGGCTCTGAGGCCTGAAACCGTTGAGGAGTGGCAGAGCCTTGCACAGTGGTCAACGTTGTTGGTCCCGAGCATTCTGGCCAGCTTCTGGATGAGATAGTTGGGCTCGTTAAATGTTCTTGCACAGCCAAAGAACATTATCTGATCAGGGTCGTCCTTGGTGTAAGCCTTAAGTCTCTCGGCTATCTCCTTAATAGCTTCGTCCCAGCTGATCTCTACGAACTTACCCTCTTCCTTGGCCTTGAGCGGCTTTGTCAGCCTGTCCTTTGCGAGAAGATACTCGACGACCGCGTTGCCCTTGGGACAGAGCTTGCCCTTCTCGTTTGAAATTCCCGGAATGTCGCCGGCGTACTCTATGCCCAGGGGATAGCCGTCCACTGACCTGACATGTAGTCTGCACCCTACACCACAGTAGGGGCAGACGACGGGCACGAGCCTTTCTTCCAACGGGAACACCTCCATGTACTTTTACATTCGTTAATGTCTGTCTATTACCCAGGTGCCCATGTTTTTCTTCAGAATTATCTCCTTGTTTTTGCTTAAAACGGTTTTTTAACAGCTTAGTTTTTAACCATAGGTTTAGATAAAAGAGAACAGCCAAAATAGTCTGTTCCTCGTTGTTTTATTCGTTTGTATATTTTCCCGCCGAGGAAAAACAAATGTGATTGCATCTGTGCACCTCAAAAAGGTAAATGGAGCTTCAGAACAGCTGTGCCATGTTCCTCTGCGCCCTGGCGACCTTTTCTCTGGCCCTCTTCAAAACCTCACCGAGGACGTGGGAACCATCGCGCAGTTCTAGGTAACCCTCTTTCTCCGCCCCTTTGACGAGTTCCTCCCCGCGGCCGTTCCTCGTTATCACAACCGTCCAGCCGGGTTCGTTTTCGACGAATCCGGCTGAGATATCGCTCCAGACGCCAGTGTAGTCGGTGCACACCAGACAGCCCGTCTGAAGGTAGGAGTACGCCTCTTTAAGAGGTATGGCCAGAACAGTGTCGTCGTGGTGAACCTCAAGAACGTCTCCCTTCAGACGGATGTCCTTTACCTCCTCAGCCCTTATTTCGTGCTTCATCCTCAGGTAGTTGAGGAAGGCCTCAAAGGCAAACGTCCCCATGCAGAAGAGGCTGACTATGTACCTTATTCTCTCGCCGAAGTCGCTTTCGAGCATCGGAAAGTCCCTCATCTGTGCGAAGAACTGGGCCTGGCATGGAAGACACACCACGGCAACCTCCTTGAGGTCCTCCTCCTCTATCTTGGCCTTCATGCGCGAGGCGAAGGGCACTATGCTCCACTTGTTTCCAGCGGCCTCTAAGAGTTCCTTCTTGCTCCTCGCAACCACCGCCTGACCCTCAAGGCCCTCCGTCCTCTTCGCGGCAACCACTCCGTCAACGAGTCCCTTTTCAAGCGCGTAAGCAAGGAGCGCAGTCACGGCCCCTCCGCTCGCAACTTTCTGATTTCTTATCTCTTCATCCGTCGCCCTGGCCAGGTATATTCCAAGAAAATTACCGAGGGGATTTTCACCGGTGCTCATCATCTTTCACCACCACCCATACACATGAGCTGGCTTGCACGGGGGCACCTTATGTAGCAGGTTCCACAGCGGATGCACTTCTCCTGAATGAGGTTTGGCCTCTTGTCCACCATCTTTATCGCGTGGGTCGGACAGGAGAGCTCGCAGGCACCGCAACCGATGCATAGTCCCGTAAGAACGATGTCGTCTATCAGATCAAAGCCGCTGAGCTTCTTGACGTCTGCACTTACCTTGAAGAGCTTCAGCCGAGCCTCGTTCCCGGCTATGAAGAACCTGAAGAAGGACTGCAGCATCTGGGGTGTTGGCGGGCAGCCCGGAATGGAGTAGTCAACCTTTATCGCGCTGTTGAGGGGCTGGAAGTTTCTGTGGTCCGGCCTAGGCTCCTGGCCGCCCCGACAGAAGCGCAGAATTCCACCAAAGGTCGCGCAGGAGCCGTAGGCAACCACGGTGTGGACCTTCTCCCTTATCTCCTTCAGCTCCTCTATTGCCCTGGGCTCGTTCATGCAGATTCCGCCGGTTATTATGGCAACGTCGTATTCCCCGAACTTGCACTCCCTCTCCCTGAGATAGCTTATATCGAGCTCTATGTTCTCCATCAGCTTTGGATAGGCCCTTATTATGCTGACGGCACAGCCCTCACAGCCGCCGAACTCAACGTGAAGGACTTTGAGTTTTTCCATGAGCATCACCTCAGCTTAACAACGTGGGTTGTACAGGGAATGCACGGGTCGTAAAGGCGCATAACGGCCTCGGCAGCCCTAACGCTCAGTCCCTTGGCCATCTCTTCCATGAGGGGTAGGTTGAACATCGTCGGGACGATTATCTTCGAGCTGAGAACCCTTCCTTCCTCTCCAAGCTCAACGAGGTGAACGAGCGTCCCTCTCGGTGCCTCGTAGACACCGATTCCTTTACCCGGGCCGAAGATTATGTTCTTTGTCCTGAACGGCTCGTCCATCTTTATCTCGTCGAGAACCTCCTCGAGCCTTAGCAGTGCGAGCCTCGTGTCCTCGACCCTTGCCGTGTGGAGGCCGTAGAGTGAACTGTCGTTGAACTCGCGATAGACCTTCATCCTGGCCCTCGGGCCTGCCTCTATCATTTTGCCGTCGTAGAGAGCTATTAACGTCGTTGCCTCCTTGGAGTGGGGGTTGTCCTTGCGGTAGTCGTAGTAGGGCTCAAGCTCTATCTTGTCCACGTTTATGTTGAACCTGTCGCCGTAGAAGAGGCTCGTGGCAAGGTATCCGTTGTCTCTCTTAACGCCTCTCAGTTCGTCCGCTACCTCGGTCTGGAAGTCCTCGTCGGTGAGAATCTCCTCTATCTCCCCCCATGCTTCCATAATCTTCGGAAACCTGGCCTTTATGTTGTTGAAGACGCTCCACTTTGGAACCGACAGCATACCACCAACGGTCAGGTTGGGAGGGTGTGTTGCCGCCCCCCCAAGTTTCAGGAGGACGTCGCTGACCTTGGCGTGGAAGTCCATGAGCTTGAAAAGAACCTCGTTGCGTTTCTCCTCCTTGATGAGGTCTCCAGCCACCATTAAAAAGAGCATCGCGTGGCTCTGTATTCTGTTCACGAGGCCGAGTGCCTCCCTCATCAAGAGCCCATTTCTCGGTGGCATTATGCCTATGGCGTGCTCTATGGCCTCACTCGCCGCTATCCCGTGGGAAGCATGACAGAGTCCGCATATCCTCATGACAGCCTCGACAGCAAAGAGGGGGTTCTTGCCGACGACCATCTTCTCGAAGCCCCTGACTGGGGCCATTGATATGAAAAGCGCATCTTGGACAATTCCATCTTCCTCGTACAGGATGAGCTTGGCCTCGCCGGCAACTCGGCAGACCCTGTCAATGCTTACCTCGCCCAAGGTATCACCCCCCAATAATCTTGATACTCCTTGATAGGAGGTTTGAAAAAGTCAATAAAAGGCTTTTTTGAACCATAGGTTGAGAACCTTGCCCCTTTCGAAAGAACCGGAGTTTTTCACGCCCATCTCGAAAATGCTAACCCTTTTGTTTACTCTTCAATGAAAAGAAAAAGGAAATCTCGGGGAATCACTCACTGAGCGGGTAGAGGGAGTCGCAGTAGATTGAGGCAATGGTCTCCCTGGTGGCGGGTATCGGGGCGAGTGACAGGAGAAGGTCGAGGCTTGGAGTCGTCATCGCCAGCTCTGTGAGCTTGTCTATGTCCTCCTCAGTGAATCCAACATCGCTGAGCTTCTCAGTCACGCCGACGCTGAAGAGCCAGTTCTCGACGGCCTTCGCGACCTTGAGGGCCTCTCCGGGAACGCCTTTTGCGTCCGGAACGAGCGGCCTGTAGACTTCCGCCAGAACCCTTGCAGTGGCTGGATAGATGTGCTTGATAACCGCCGGCAGGAGCATGGCCAGGCCGAGGCCGTGGGGAAGTTCGGGCTTGACCGCGCTGAGGGGGTGCTCGAGGGCGTGGGTGAAGTGGAGCAGGCCGTTGTCAAAGCTTATTCCCGCTATGGCCGAGGCGTATAGGAGGTAGTACCTAGCCTGCAGGTTGTCCGGGTGGTTTAAAGCTTCGGGGAGGTAGTCGAAGATGAGCCTCGCGGTCTCCTGGGCAAGGAGTATGGAGTACGGGCTGGCGACCTTGGTTGTTGCAGCCTCGGTGATGTGGTTGAGGGCATCTATGGTAACGTAGCGCGTTTGATCCGCGGGCAGCTTGGTCATGAGGGCGGGGTCGTCGATGGCGTAGAGCGGGTAGATGCAGTCGTAAGCTATGGCCGGCTTGTACTCCTTCTCCGGAATTGAGGCAACGGCGAACCTGTCAACCTCGGTTCCGGTACCGTGGGTGGTGTTGATGGCTATTACCGGCTTGGCCTTCCTCGGGGTAAACCTGAGCTCGTAGAGTGTCCTCGCGTCCTCGTTGGTGTACTCAAGCAGAATCGCGACACCCTTGGCGGTATCAATTGGGCTTCCGCCGCCTATTCCAATGACGGCCTGTGCCCCGAACTCTCTGCCGAGCTGGGCAGCTTCATCGACCATGTCAACGGTAGGGTTCGGGCCGACCTTGTCGTAGTGGACGTACTCAATGCCGTATTCCTCAAGGGCCGGCTTGACAACGTCCCAGGCACCACACTTCTTGTACGAGCTCCTTCCTGTGACGAGAATGACCCTGGTTATGCCCCCCTCTTTGAGCTCCTTGGCGATGTCATAGAACTTGTTTATGGCGCCAACACCAAAGTAGTTGGTCGTCTTGCACCTCATCTCAAAAACCTGGTTTATGGGGATCTGGGACTCCCACAACATTGTACATCCCTCCAAATGTGTTCATTCATAAATATTTCGGGCAGGATAAAAGCCTTTTTACAACCAGAAATGTACAACCAGTGGTTTCTAACAATGCGTTCTATAAAATTCCTGTTATTTTAACTAGTAAGGTAAACAAAAGCATAAAAATATTACGAAAATTGCTAAATACAAATTTGTTTTCTCTTTTTCATAAATAAAACGTTTTAGGTTAACAGCAGATATTAGAGGGGTCGTCGAAAATAACAACTTTGGAGGAGGGCTTGGGGTGGAGTAGTCTACGGGTATGACACTGTTCACCGGCTGGAAGTTTCTATGGTCGAGCCTCGGCGCCTGGCCTCCGCGGCGACGCTCCCGCAAAGGGCCACAGTCAGCTTCCTTTTTGAGAAACACTTTTGTTTACTTTTTTTACAACAGCAAACGGGCCCACCCAAAGCTTTATATACCCTCGAACTGACCCATCATCGGGACTCTTCTCGGAGTCTTTCGAGGGAGCCCCGAATACTGAATAGTTGGTGTTGGATATGTATGGAGATACGTTTGGCGGTGGCTACGAAGCCCCGGTTAAGGTTGGAGAAAGGTACAGGGTTAGGATCGAGAGTCTTGGCAAAGGCGGCGATGGAATCGCCAAGGTTAAGGGCTTCGTTATTTTCGTCCCGAACACACAGGTTGGCGACGAAGTCGAGATCGTGATAAACTCAGTCAAGAGAAAGTTCGCTTTTGGAGAGGTTATCTGATTTCCTTTCCTATCATTCTTGCCGATTCTTCTTTACGGTTCCCAAAGATGGACCGCATTCTTTTTAAACCCCTGCCCTTAGGCCGCTAGCGATGGTGAGGGTCCACGTTGAGAGCTATGGTTGCACCCGGAACCGGGCCGATGGGGAGATGATGGAGGCCCTTCTGGTTAGTGCGGGCTATGAGCTAGCGGAGACCCCTGAAGGCGCTGACTACGTCGTGGTCAATACGTGTGCCGTCAAGGATCCCACCGAGAAGCACATGGCGCGTAGAATCACTGAACTCATCGATGCAGGCAAGAGGGTAATCGTCACCGGCTGCCTCCCCCACGTCAACCCCGACGTTATAGATTCACGCGTTTATGGAATCCTCGGCGTCAAGAGCATAAACAGAATCGCCGAGGCGGTGAGCGTAGCGGAGCACGGCGGAAAGCTGGTGAGCGTTGAGGGCTGGCGGGAAAGGAATCTCGATAAGCTCGAACTTCCGAGGCTCTGGAAAAATGGTGTTGCCTTCGTCGTTCCCATAAGTGAGGGCTGCCTCAACGCGTGCACCTACTGCGCAACCCGCTTCGCCAGGGGGGTTCTGAGAAGCTATCGGCCGGAGCTAGTCGTTAAATGGGTTAAGGAGGCCCTCGTCAGGGGATATAAGGAGATACAGCTGTCGAGCGAGGATACCGGCTGCTACGGCTTCGACATCGGAACCAACCTTGCGGAGTTACTCGATGAGGTGACCTCGATAGAGGGGGACTTCAGGGTAAGGGTTGGTATGATGAATCCGAACCACGTGATAAAGATACTCGACGAGCTGGTCGAAGCCTATCAGGATCCTAAGGTTTACAGATTTCTTCATCTGCCCGTACAGAGCGGAGACGATGGGGTTTTGAGGAGGATGGGTAGGAATTACACGGTTGGGGAGTTCGAGGAGATAGTTAATGCCTTCAGACGGCAAGTTCCGGGCTTGAACCTCAACACCGATATAATAGTTGGCTTTCCCGGCGAGACGGACGAAGCATTTAGGAACACCGTTGAGCTGGTAAAGAGGGTCAGGCCCGACAAGATAAACGTCTCCCGCTACTCTCCGAGGCCCGGAACGATAGCGGCAAAATGGAAGCAGGTCCCTGGTTGGAAGGTCAAAGAGCGCTCACGCGAGCTTCACAGACTTCGTCTGAGGATAGCATACGAGATTAACAGGACTTACGTAGGAAAAACCGTTGAGGTGCTCGTCCACGGACCGGGCAAGAAGGGTGGGATTGAGGGCAGAACGTTCAATTATAAGGATATAATCCTCGATTTCGGTGAGCCCGGTGAATTCTTGAAGGTTGCTGTCGGATGGGCTGGCTCGACATACCTTCAAGGTACGGCGGTATGATTGGGTTTCTTCCAATGATATATAACAAATATGGTGGATCTTCTAAACTATGTTGTTGACTTTTCAAAATATTAAGCTTCGAAGTCCTGTCTAGTACCTTACCAGAGTACCCATCCATAGATTTGCAGAATGTCTGCTTAAATTTGAAGGACAAACCTTAAATACATTGTTTACTTGGATGAGGATACAATCCCTTGGGGTGAAGTGAGATGAGGAGTAATAAGAAGAGGTTAATCCCGCTGGCACTCGCCCTTGTGCTGGCTATGGTTGGAGCGGCACTGGCTGTTCCGCAGATTTCAGTCACTATACAGAACCTCGGTCAGGGGTCTAAGACTATAACCAGTACTGTTAACGCGGCTTCTGTGGACTTTACTGTTTCAAGCGATGGCACCCAGATAACTGGAGTTAAAGTCAAGGTTGTTGATCAGAATGACAATCCGGTTACCTCTGGGACGGTGTACGTTCAGCTTTTGGACTCTGGTAACAATGTCGTTGCCTCAGGATCTGGTAGCCCCGACAGTAACGGTATCGTCACCATAACCTTCTCTTCCCCGGTTGATATTCAGGCCAACACGGGTGCGTATTCGGTAGCCGTGACATATCAGGGATCAAGCGTCACCGGCTGACTACGGATTCCTGAATGAATGCTACGTGCCTGGCCTTTTCCTTTTCTACGTTTTCTTACCCTTACGAGTTCTAAACATGCCACACCACTCCCTCGATGACAAACTTCCCCTGTGGCCCTTCTCGCGACTGCCTACTCTTAATCACGTCCTTTGCAATGCCGTCGATAGATGTTATCGTCCAGTCCGGCGGTGCTTCTCAATGAGGGAGGTCTGGATAAATGTCAACGTTACCAATCTTGAGGGTCTTGACCTTGTGAACTGCACCTTTAACATCACGGTTCCCACAGAGGAGATGCCCGCATACTCCAGACTCAGAGTCGGCAACGTCTACGTCGTCGATGAAAACGGAAAACCCCTGTACTACCGGGTGATGAGGCGTACGAGTAAGGTTTTCACGGTGTTCTTTCAGATGCCCTACGTTCCCGCGGGTGGCTGGGGAGTCGTCAGGATTTATTACAGCTTGGATGACCCCTGTTGGAGCTATAAGAATCCCCAAAAGCTGTTCGTCTACTTCGAGAACTTTAACCGTCTCGGGTTACCCCCACGTTAATACTGGCTTTTTAATTCGCTGGCCTTCGGGAACGGAGAGCTGAACGTTTCAAGGAGTAATCTGGTAATTAATTCGACGATATCTACCTTCATCTCCGCCGGCGTCCAAGGAAGCCGAGCTTACGGGACTTATCGTGGATGGCTTGTACAGTATAGTCTTTAAGTTCCGCAGGGAATTAGCTGCCCAGGTGCCGATAGTTACCCCTTCTACATGTTCATCCACACGAAGGTTGAAAGGAGGCACAGGTATGACTACATCAGGATACATGGGGGGAATTCGAAGTTCCGCTTTGAGTTCGGCAATGACCGAACCGGAAGCGAAGACATTTTCGGCACCGTCAACCTTTTAGCCTACGTGGACTGGGTTTATATGGTGAAGTACACCCACTACAATGTGCAGGTCGTTAAAATGGGCCCCGGGTGTAGCTTTAATTGGGTGGGGTTGAATGGGGAAACATCGGATTGGTGTCCTTTCAATGGTCTCGTATCTCCTCTTTGCCTTCGTGGCCCTAGTGATCCTCCTCCATTTTGTCTTTGGCTTCCAGTACGTCGTTATCCTGACTGACTCGATGGAGCCTCACATAAACCCCAACGACCTCGTGGTTACGAGGCCAGTTCCTACGAATGAGCTTCACGTGGGGGACGTCGTTTTATACCGTGTGAACATAGGCAACACGACCTACAGGATAACCCACCGCATAGTGGGCATGAAGACGGATTCAGGCGGTAGGCTCTATTACGTCACCAAGGGCGACAACAGGAACTACACCGATCCCTGGCGGGTTTACCCGGGGCAGGTTGTTGGGAGGGTGATCATGATCATCCCTAGGATTGGCGTGGTCTGGTACTACACGCCGCTGATGGTTTTGGGCTTGTTCCTTATCGTCATAGCTTCCCTGGCCTACGATCTGGCCTGGCTCCTGCTTGAGGAGGAACCGATACGTTCCAAGTCCAGAAAAGCCGACCTTCTTGTTCTGAGGAAGAAGAAAATAAAGGTCTATCACTACAGGCGCTAAGCCCATTCCTCCTCGGGAATGGCCTCCTTCTTGGCCGGGATTATGCATATGAACTCCAGCGTTTCTCCGGTCGCCCTGTACCCGTGGGGCTCGTTGGGCGGAACGTAGAGGAAGTCCCCTGCCTTGACGTGAACGTCCTCCCTCCCGTTAGTTATTGTTCCTTCGCCCCGGATGATGAATATCTCGTGCTCCCAGTCATGGTGGTGGATTGGTATCTCGGCGCCCTTCTTCATGGTAAAGTAGCGCATTGCGTAGTTCTTGGCGCCCAACCTTGGGGAGACCAGCCAGCGGATGGTAACGCCCTCAAAACCTGTGTCCCCTTCGGGAACTTCGGTGTAGTGCTTTGCGAACATGCCATCACCGGGTGAATCTCTACCCTGCTCTATTTAAGTTTTAGCGGCAAAAGGAATTTAAGGCGTTTGTCCAACGGTCACGGGGTGAAACCATGCGCAGGAAAATTGTGTTTCTTCTGATGATTCTGACGTTAGGTTCGGTATTTGCCTCCGGATGCATGGGGGGGAGTTCTGGCTCTGTAAAGAGTACCACGAGCCCACCCTCAGGGATAAACTTCAAAGCGTACCCCGTTGGCGGGGTTCTGGCTCACTGGTCAAAGCTCTTCAACGAGAGCACCATCTACGTCAGCCCCGGCTACGAGAACCTTGTGCAGCACTACTTCCCCAACGCCCGGA
Source organism: Thermococcus sp. (assembly GCF_026988555.1). Taxonomy (NCBI): domain Archaea; kingdom Methanobacteriati; phylum Methanobacteriota; class Thermococci; order Thermococcales; family Thermococcaceae; genus Thermococcus; species Thermococcus sp. Next base: position 14,438 of record NZ_JALSLB010000016.1, read on the forward strand.
TCGAGCCCATTTCGGAGTACAAGGGCGGTATCGCGGTCATGTCCCCGGCTGACGCCAGAAAGGTACTGGCTGGCAAACCCGCCCTGATAACGAGGAGGGATTACTTCGGCTATGTTCTCTACCTGATGGGTATCCACTACGTGGGCGCTGATAAGGGCCTCATGGTCGCATATAAATCCCCTGAGGGGGACAGGTTGATACTCACCGGCACCGGCATGGCTGGGGTGGGTGCCGCGCTCCAGTACGCGATGGCGGTTAAGGATGGAAAGATTCAGGTTAACGAGGCCTACGTGATACACGGCAACAATTTTGAGGCCATGGGAATCAAGGAGATAGGTGACAATAACTGGGATGGGATACCTGAGGAGGGGGAACTCGTAACCGTCCACCAGTTCCGCTACGGTGAGCCCTTCCAGTTCTACTGGAGGGTTGTCGACGGCGAGAACGTGACCGTGGACGGGGCTTTTATACAGCTCGTGAACGGTTCCACAGTTTACATCCATGCCCTCGGATTCAACGTCACCGTTAACGTCCTTAATCATAGGGGAGTGAACCTCACCTACGTTATTGAGAACGTCAACCCAGGGTTTATGAACCTCCCCCAGAACGCTAGGGCCAACGGCACCTCCGTCATGCTGAAAACATCCGCTCAAACGTTTTCTTTGACGCCAAAGGACGTTGAGAACTACACGGTTCTTGCTTTTGGTGACCACAGACCACCCAGTGGGGACAAGCCCCCGGGGGTCTTCCTTAAGATCCGTGACCGCGTCAACAACGAGAGTGGGGCCTTCATCATCGATGGAGGGGACCTCGTCTACTCCGGTGATGTAGATCAGTGGGTCGAGCTTATGAAGGTCTGGAAGTGGAACAAGCCGATCTTCGTTGCCTCCGGAAACCACGAGTATCAGGGGGACGGGGTTGACATATTCACCCACCTCTTCGGTCCGACGAACTACGCTTTCAGCCTCGGTGGCTACCGCTACATCTTTGCCAACGACGTGGAGGACAACTACAACCTCCCGTCGAGGACGATAGCGTGGATGAAGAGACAGTTTGAGCTGGCGAAGGAGCACGGGCAGAGGCCGGTTCTTGTGATGCACGTGCCCCCGGTGGATCCGCGGCCGAACGGCCATCACTCCCTCGGTGAGGAGAGCGCCAAGCAGGTTCTGGAGCTCATGAAAGAGTACCACGCGTTCGGGATATTCAGCCACATTCACATGTACTGGTATGGAACCTACGAGGGTGTTCCCATTTTGATAACCGGGGGTGGGGGGGCGCCACTCTACGCACCGCACGACCAGGGTGGATTCTACCACTACGTGATCCTTTCGATGGGCTCTGGAAGGATCGGGGTGAAGCCCGTGGAGGTCAATCCCTGATCATCTCTTTATTCTATCTTGTGCTATATAGTGATGTGTAGTTCACTATATTCTACTTCGACAAAATATTTATATTCATCCTTCCAGTCCGCCGCGGTGGTGAGCGTGGATGCTTGGCTTATCTTCACTGTGATCCTTGGTTTCTGGATGGCGTGGAACATAGGCGCCAACGACGTTGCGAACTCAATGGGAACTGCGGTGGGTGCAAGGGCCATAACGCCCAAACAGGCAGCGGTTATAGCGGGGGTCATGAACTTCACTGGGGCGTACTTCTTCGGCAAGAGTGTCACCGAGACCATAAGGAAGGGCATACTCAACGTTGGTATGATACACGACCCATGGATCATCGTCTACGGTTCACTTGCGGCCCTTCTTGCCGCCAGCATATGGCTCATCTTCGCGACCTACAACGGGCTCCCCGTCTCCACCACACACTCCATAATCGGGGGCGTTGTTGGTTACGGTCTCGTCTACGCCGGGACCTCGATAGTGGACTGGGGTAAGCTCGGCCAGGTGGTCATGAGCTGGATACTTTCCCCGATTCTGGGGGCCATAGTGGCGTACTTTGTCTTCAATGCTGTTAAGAGGAGCATCCTTGCAAGGGCAGACCCACTTGGGAGCGCCAGGCGCTGGGCTCCCTTCTGGATAGGGCTCGCGTTCGTTGTTATAGGAACGATGTTCTATATAAAGGTCCTCCACGGCTCCAATCTGCTCAAGGGCGTCGTTCTCTACGGTGTTCCTACGGGTATCGTGATATTTGTCCTGAGCTACCTCTTCATAAGGATCCATTTCAGACCGAGTGATCCGTACATCGGTGTGGAGAGCATATTTCGAAAGGTGCAGGTTGTCACCTCCGCCTACGTCGCCCTTGCTCACGGTTCGAACGATGTTGCCAACGCCGTTGGACCGATAGCGGCCGCCTACGCCGTCATAACGATGGGGATGAGTGGCATGAAGGTTCCCGTTCCTCGGTGGATTCTGGTGCTGGGAGGTCTTGGGATAGCCGTGGGCATCTTCATGTATGGGTACAAGGTCATGGAGACGGTTGGAAAGAAGATAACGGAGCTTACTAATACCAGGGGCTTTTCCATAGACTTCTCGGCTGCGACGGTGATCTTGGTTGCGAGCTGGTTGGGAATGCCGATATCCACCACACATACCGTCGTTGGGGCCGTTATAGGTGTGGGTCTCGCCCGCGGCGTAAAGGCAATAAACAAGGACATCGTTAGGGATATAGTTATATCGTGGTTCATCACGGTTCCCGTCGCGGCCGTGATCAGCGCGGTTATATTCAAGTTCCTGATACTCGTGGGGTGATGGTATGCAGGTGTGGACGAAACTCTTCGCCAAGAGTCCCTTCAAACCTCTGATAAAGCATTCTGAGGTCGTTCTTAAGACAGTCGAGACCCTCGAACGGGCCCTTCAGCTTTGGTACGGAGGGGAGTACGAGGAGATGGCGGGGTTGGCCGTTGAGGTTGACCGCCTTGAGGACGTTGCCGACAGGATAAAGGAGGAGATAAGGGATTCCCTCAGCTCGAAGCTCATGATGGCCGTTGCGAGGGAGGACGTGCTCATATACCTTCACATGCAGGACAAGGTGGCGGATGCGGCCGAGGACACAGCCAAGTGGTTGCTCATAAAGAAGCCCGACGGCGTTCCAACGGAGATACGGGACATAATCCTCCGGATGGGTATGGAGAGTATCAAGGCCGCTAAGCTCGTCCACGAGGCCATAGTTCAGATGGACCGCGTTATAGAGAGCGGCTTCGCCGACGGGGAGATAAAGCGGGAGTACGAGATAATCCGGGGAATAGAGAGCGTTGAGAACAGGATAGACGCCCTCGACACGAAGCTCATGCAGCTCGTCTTCGAAAGCGCCGACTCAATGAGCTGGGGTGAGGGGTTCTACATTCTAAACATCGCCAGAACCCTCAGCAACATCTCGGACAAGGCGAAGGACGCCGCCGAGAGGATAAGGCTCATGATGAACAAGTGAGCGCTACTTTTTTAAACCTATCTTTTAACTTTTTTCGGTGGGAATGAAGGACGGCCTTGGAATAGTCCGCGAGTTCTTCAAGGTTCAGAGGGAGGTCTTTTTCAGCTACCGCTGGGACGTGGTCAGCTACTTGATAGGCCTTCTAATCCAGGTTGCGGTGATGGGAATATTCGCCAGCCTGGTGACGATAAATGCAAACATCGAGCAGTACGGAACCGACTCCTTCCTCCAGTTCTTTCTGATAGGCTTCATCGTGCACAACATAATATTCCTTCCGCGGGGCAGCCTTTCCAAGCTCCTGATTGGGCGGAGCTTCCCGATGCTCTACGCCTCCCCCGCCGGAATGGTGGCGATCTTCTTGGGAATAAACGCCTGGAACGTCGTCTGGAGCCTTATGATAATGGGCCTGATAACGGCAGTCTTCGTTCTCTTCTACGGCCTGGTCATACACATCAACCTCGGTGCTTTGCTTGTTATCCTCGCGGGCTTCACCCTCACCTTCGCCCTTGAACTTTTTTCAGCGGGCTTTCGGGCGGCGACCAAGGCCAGGCAGGATCCGATAAACTGGTTCCTCAACCTCACCTCCCAGCTCGTGAGCGGTCTCTACTTCCCTCCCCAAGTTCTCCCCTGGTGGCTCCAGCCTATTTCCAAGATACACCCCGAGAGGTACATTCTTGAGATGGCCAGGCTGACGATGGGTGGGGGCTATTCAGTGTCCCAGATCTGGCCGGGCTTCGTGAACCTTGCCCTGAGCACGGGCGTCATGCTCCTGGTTGGAATCGCGACCTTCCGGTGGGGCGTTGGGAAGGCAATGCAGCTGGGCACCCTCGGGCACGTGTGAGGTGGTCAGATGATAGAAGCGGAGCATCTCACCAAGTACTATCCACCCCCTTTCAGGGGCTTCTTCGATCTGGGTAGCCTTCGTGATTTTCTCGGAAAGCCCAGGGAAGAGATTCCAGCCCTCATAGACCTGAGCTTCCGGGTGATGGAGGGGGAGATATTCGGCCTCCTCGGCCCCAACGGCGCGGGAAAGACAACCCTCTGTAAAATCGCCAACGGCCTCCTCGAGCCGAGTTCTGGAAAACTGCTCATCGACGGCCACGACAGCTTTAGGGAGCACGGCAAAGTTGCGAGCAAGATGTTCACGGTTTTCACTGGCGAGAGGGACATGTGGGGCATATTCCAGTGGCGCTTAAGCGTTCATCGGAACCTTAAGTTCATCGCGAGGCTGTGGAAAGTCCCCGAGGGTGAGATAGGGGAGCGCATAGAGTACGCGCTCAAGCTGCTGAACCTGTGGGAGAAGAGGGACGAGTGGTACCAGAAGCTCTCGGCCGGAATGAAGCAGAAGGTTTACATCGCCTCCGCCCTGGTGGTACAGCCCAGATACCTCATACTAGACGAGCCTACGGTTTTTCTCGATGTGATAACCAAGAGCGAGATACATGACGCAATATTAAGCTTAGTCCGTGACTTTGGGACAACGGTTATCCTCACCACCCACGACCTTCAGGAGGCGGAGAAGCTGAGCGACAGGGTTCTGCTCTTCAACAAGAGGCCTATTATGGAGGGAAAGCCCGAGGAGATAAGCAAGAAACTTAGGGTCCCTGTTGATAAGAAGGTTGTGGCCTTGGTGGAGGGGAAGTTCGACTGCAACTGGGAGGGTCTCGTGAAGTGCACCTTTAAGAACGGCTATACTCATGTCGTAGCGTACCTTAAGGTCGAAGAAGTTGATGAGTTCGTGAGGGTTCTATCCTCGAAAGGTGCCCTTCAGTTCAAAGTGGGGGACCTATCACTTGAGGACGTATTCCTACTTGTTTTTGGTCGTTTTAGCAGGGTAGAAAAATTTTAACACTCATATAATCCCAAAATGAATGGAAAATCTTATAAGTACCAATTACAGTTTTTTTTCGGAGGTGCTAAAGTACAATGTCTGGTGATGTAAAACCGGAATTGTACACCTTCCATGTCGGTGGCAAGTTTTTTGTTCTGCATCCACCTACAGGAACCCTATTTGAGGTCGATAAGAAAACCTACGACTTCTGCAGGTTTGTGACAGAGTTAGGTTGGAGTGATGCCAAGGAGCGTTTTGTAATGGAATACTCCGAATCTGACTGGGATTCTTTGATAAATGAGATTAAATCCGATGAGAGCCTGCGCCGGGTGTTTTTTGAAGCCAAACCTCCTGTAAAACCATATCTTGGAGCTATGAAATCCAAGATCTCCTCCCTCTCCCTTAACGTCATGGAGGACTGCAACTTTGAGTGCGTTTACTGCTACGGTGATGGTGGGACTTACCACACTCCCAACACCAGAATGAGCCCGGAAGTTGGTAAAAGGGCTATTGATTTGCTAATGAGGGAAGGAAAGAATGTTGTTAACCTCCAGTTCTTTGGTGGTGAGCCTCTCCTAAACTTCCCGTTAATTCGGGAGCTGGTTCACTACGCCAAAGGGAAGGCTGAGGAATACGGCAAAACCGTTACCTTCAGCATAACCACCAACGGCTACCTCATCACGGACAAGGTCATTGACTTTTTCCTCGAGAACAACTTCACGGTAACTTTGAGCTTTGATGGTCCCAGGGAGGTTCAAAACCACAACAGGCCATTGAGGGGTGGATTCCCCACGTTTGATGTTGTGGTCAAGAACGCTCGAAAGATGCTTGAGCGCGGCGTTAAGGTTAGCGTCCGCGCGACGATTCTGCCCGAACAGATCGGCAGGTACTATGAGATTTACCGGTTCTTCGTTGATTTTGGATTTAGGAGCGTTCATCTTGAGCCCGCCACCACCAGCACACCGCTAACCAAGGAGCATGCCAAACTCATTGAGTCCGCCCTGGAGAAGATAGCGAAGGACGAGCTTGAACACTACAAAGAGAAGGGAATCGTTTACACGAAGCTCCGTGAGATGGTTCACATGATCTACTCCGGCACCTACCGCCATTATCCCTGTGGCGTTGCCAGGAGCTACTTTGGAGTTTCGGCGGACGGGAAGATGTATCCCTGCCACAGGTTTTTTGGGATGGAAGAATTCGTGGTTGGTCACGTTGATGATTTCAGGTGGGAGAACGAGTTCATTCAGAAGATTCTGCGCCATACCGTAGACAGGCGGCCCAACTGTTCGAACTGCCCGATAAGGGCTTACTGTGGCGGTGGTTGTATTTACAACAACCACTACTACAACGGCGATATATTCCTCCCCGACGAGTTCCACTGCGCCTACATGTTTGCTCTCGTGAAGTGGGGTTCGTGGCTCTACTCGAATCTTGATGAGAACTGGTTGGATAAGGTCTTCTCACGCTCACCCCTGAGAGGGGTGAGGGCAGAGGAGTCCGATGAGGCCAAAACCCAAAAACCAAAGGAGGTGATAGAGAGTGTTTAAGAAGCTGAACGCCGGTGGCAACCCGGTGGAGCCGGAATTCTGCCTTGATCTCTGCTGGGACTGGAACATCTGCGGGTTGGATATCTGTGGGGTGGACAATTCCTGCGGCATTGATCTGTGAGGGTGAAAACAATGTTCAGGAAACTAGGCCATCAAGGGGACGAGAAGTATGAACCTACACTTTGTCCAGTAGTGCTTGATATTCCATGTGGTGGGATTGACCTCTGTGGCATAGACCAGTGCCTCTTAGACCTATGCGGGGTTGATGCCTGTGGACTAGATAACGCGTGCTTGATTGATCTTTGATCTAAGCTTTATTTTATTTATCTTTACAAATGCATAACTGGGGGGATTGTATGAGAATGCCACCAATGAAATTTTTAACAATAATCTTGGTTAGTGTCCTGCTGGGAGGATGCCTCGGCGGTGGAAATTTCGTATACTCAAAGGGCAAAGTCCTTAAGCCGGGTTCCGAGATCATGTATCCCTTTAAGGGTCCTGTTATTCTGGGGATAGAGGTCTCGGGAAACAGACCGTTCACCTTACTCGTGGTCTCTTCGAACGGCTCGAAAGAACTCTTCAAGCGAACAAATGTAACTGAGGTCAAGGAGACGGTAAAGCTTCCGGAGGGTTCCTGGAAGATCATCATCAGGAACGAGGGGGAGGATTACTTAAGTCTTGACATAAGCCTCAGAGGGAGGTGACTAGACAAAGTAGTTGATTCAATCTCATAGATGTGTTTGGATAAGGTCTTCTCACGCTCACCCCTGAGAGGGGTGAGGGCAGAGGAGTCCGATGAGGCCAAAACCCAAAAACCAAAGGAGGTGATAGAGAGTGTTTAAGAAGCTGAATAAAAGAGC
>NZ_JALSLB010000017.1 GCF_026988555.1 Thermococcus sp.
TATGAGGCAGAAGATTTACCTGGCGTTGCCCATAATAATTCAGCCTGAAGTTTTAATTCTGGATGAGCCAACAGTTTACTTGGATGTTTTTACAAGAAGGGAAGTCTGGAACGCTATCATGGAACTTTCAGAGGAGATAGGGACAACAATACTCTTGACGACCCACAACCTCAAGGAGGCTGAAATCCTGTGCGATAGGGTTATGCTGTTTAACAAGAGAAAAATAGCTGAAGGAACTCCCAAAGAGCTCATCGAGAAAGTTGGGGCTCTCAAAGCGGAGAGGAAAACCATCGCCAAGATTAAAGGAAAAATCAACCCCAGAGACTTTGAGGGGATAGCTCAAAAAATTGATGTTCAAAGCGATGGGAAGTTCACGTACGTTAAGCTGTACTTCAAAAATGAAGACCTCAAAGAGATACTTAACCATCTATCCAAATATGCAGTCATAGACCTACAAACTTCCCAGGTAACTCTCGAAGAGGTCTTTATACAGCTCTTCAAACAGAAGAAACAGGGAAGAGAGAAAGCTTAAACGGTTTTCTGCTTCTCGGGAGAAACTGCCAGCTCAATCCATCGAATAGAACCCAACTTCCCAATAGGTTTCCCCTCTAATCACATAGCTTTGCCATTGTATCCATTTGCTCATCTCCCTAGTTCCGTAGCGGTCGAGGCCTGCAATAATGAGTACGTATTCTTTTGAGTTCCAGGGATTCCGGATCGTCTCAATAACCCCAAAGACCCCCAGAGGAACCGGCGAGTTGAGTGGGATTACGCTTACGTTATTTTCGGTTACCCGAAAGGCAGTGAAGTTCTCCGCCGCGTTCGAGTTCCTCCTCAGGATCCAAGAGCCGTTGAAGGCGAAGCGCACGGGTAGGTTTTCGTTAAGCCGGGTGGTTATGGCGTTGGCAACGGGACCGCCGATGAGTATAAGGTTGCCCCTCAAATCCTCATCGGTCAAATTCCCGTCCGCCTTGACCACGATTGAAGGGGCCTGACCGTAGAGCTTCATGTAGGTTTCCCTGAGGCGGTCGGCGAGGGAGTAAGCCGTCTCCCTGTCGTACTCGTTTCCGCTCTCATCGGGGTTCTGCGTCCCGTAAACAATGACAAGCTTTCCCAGGTAACTTGCCCTGTCCAGTACGTTGGGCTCCACAACGGGAGCAACCTTCCTGTAAAAGACGCTCACGTTCCCGGGAGTTGCCCACCTGGCCATATGCCGGGCTAGAGTCGGTGCATACTGGTAGAGGGTCTCGTTGAGTTCCTCAGCCTTTCTGTACTCATCCAACAGGTTCCAGAAGGGCAGGAACATAGCCGACATTACCCTAGCTTTAAAAAGAACGTAATCCCATGGTACCCCACACTTCAGGGCAATGTACTCCGCGATGCTCTCGGTGAAGAGCTCGTTAAGGTAAGTATAAAAGGAACCGTAATGACCCGGATCGTAGGTCGTGGTAGTCGGGAGTTCGTTCCGCACCTCCTGGAGGTAATAGCTCATGTTCTCAAAGATCCTGACGTTCCGGTCGAGAAAGTCTTTGACAAACGGATGGGTAAACTCGTGGAGTATTGTCACGACATACAAAAGCATCGTGACGTTGTTCCTGTAGTACAGTCCTCCAACGTAGTACACCGTGTCGTTCTCAAAGACGACGTGAGGATGTATGCGAAGCGAATACGCGGCCTCAACCCTGAAGGATTTGTAGGTGTGGCCAAAGAGCCTTTTGTATTCCCCGGGGGCACGTTCCAAGTATTCAACCAGAGGGCGGGTTATTTCCCCATACTCACTCCTGTGGGCGTTGTAGAAGGCCATGAAATCACTTTTCCGGGCAAAATTCGCCAGCAGTTCCAGTTCACCGAGGTTTGTCTCGTTCGGCAGGTAACCCAGCAGGGCCAGTCTGCCACTGAATTCCATGACTTCATTGTCCCTAACATAGATTGGCAGGGAGCTGTTGAAGACCTCGCGGATGTATTTAACGGCCGGGTCGTCCCGGTAAGGTGCGAAGTAGGTCAGAACGTCGCTGATGTAGCCTTTTGGTGCCGTTATGAAATAGTCGCTCCCGTTGAAGGCGAGAATATAAAGGACGGCGAACAGTTCAAGGTTGGGGTTGACTTCAACTTCAATCTCGCACTTGTTTTGGGTCGAATTTTCACTCACCGAGAACACTCCAGGGGAGGTTCCGAGGATGATAAGAACGGCCAGCGCTAAGGCCATCCCCCTGAAGGGCCTCACCTTCCATCCCCTCCGTTATTGTTGCATCCAGATTAATATAAACATCAGTTCATATATAAAATTTCCTAAACTGGAAATAAATTCCAGGACATCAAGCAATTGTAGAAAAAACAAAGGATACCTGCGTGTTGCTCAGCCCCAAAATCTAAAAATCACTTTCCTACCGGATAGTTGGGAGCCTCGTTCGTTATGAGTATATCGTGCGGGTGGCTCTCCCTGACGCCAGCGTTCGTGATTATCACGAACTCACCCTTCTCCTTGAGCTCTTCGATGTTCTTAGCTCCGACGTAGCCCATTCCGGAGCGAAGGCCGCCGACGAGCTGGTAGAGAACCTCACCAACGCTTCCCTTGTAGGGAACGACACCCTCTACACCCTCGGGCACGAACTTTTTCGTCTTCATATGGCCCTTCTGGTAATAACGCTCCGCTCCACCCTTCATCATCGCCCCGAGCGAACCCATACCCCGGTACTGCTTGTACCTCCTGCCGTTTATGACGACCTCCTTGCCCAGTGCTTCCTTCGTTCCGGCCAAAAGCGAGCCGAGCATTACCGCGTCAGCGCCAGCAGCTATAGCCTTGACTATGTCACCGGAGTAGCGGATTCCGCCGTCGGCTATGACGTGAAGGTCGTATTCCTGAGCTCTGTCCGCCACTAGGGCTATTGCCGTAACCTGGGGAACGCCGACACCAGCGACAACTCTCGTGGTGCATATGCTACCCGGCCCGATGCCAACTTTTACCGCATCCGCGAAGGTTAAATCATCGACAGCCTTCGGGTTTGCGATGTTTCCCACGATGAGGTCGGCATCAACGGCCTTCCTTATCTCCTTCATGGCATTTATGGCCTTGAGGTTGTGGGCGTGGGCGGTATCTATGACTAATATATCCGCGCCGATTTTATCAAGTGCCCTTGCCCTCTCAAGGTCAAAGGGCCCCACCGCAGCGGCCACAAGCAGATCGCCGTTATCATCCCTGATCGCGTTCCTGTACTTCTTCCTCATTATGAGGTCGCTCATTGTGATTATTCCCACGAGGCGGCCGTTCCCATCGACGACCGGGAGGCGGGCTATCCGGCTGGCCACCATCACATCAAGGGCTTCCTCGACCGAGACGTCCTCGCCGACGGTTATGACTTCTCCCGTCATAACCTCCCTGACGAGGTTGCCCTCCTTCGCCGCTATGTCCTTCTTGGTAACGATGCCGATTATTCTGCCGTTCTCATCGATGACCGGAAGGCCGTCGATGTCGTTTCTCTCCATGAGGAAGAGGGCGTAGTCGAGGGTCTCGTCGGGACCGATCGTTATGACGTCCTCCACTATGAAGCGCTCCGCGCGCTTGACCTTTCTGACCATCTCGGCCTGCTCCGCAACGCTCATGTTCCTGTGGATAACCCCCAGGCCGCCCTCCCTGGCCATAGCGACAGCCATCTCCCACTCGGTTACCGTGTCCATCGCCGCGCTGAGAATCGGGATGTTCAGCTGGACGTTTGGGGTTATCTTCGTCGAGACGTCAACGTCCTTGGGCTCAACCTCGGTCTCCTGCGGTATCAGAAGAACATCGTCGAAGGTGTAACCCCTAATGGTATTAACAAGTTTGTGTTTAAATTCTTCCATTATTCTCGCGCCTCCGCGTCCTTTTTAACGTGAACCTGTCAAGGGTTTTTAAGGGTTTCCCCAGATTCCGAATCTATGCTGGGAAACAGAGAAATATCAAACTGAGATGTAGATATCAGTGTCTTTTACAAACATAATCCTTACAGATAGATACGTTTGAGCACAGTGATCGGAATAAAGATCACGAGGGCGCTCTCATACCTCGCGCCAATAGCCGTTGTCATGCTCCTGCTTGTTATTGTGTGAAGATTCGGGGCATCGACTGTCAGTTCTCTAAAAACCACCCTTTTCCTTATCAATTTCTGACGCAATGACGACTAATTATCCAAAAGACTAAAATAGGCATCAATGCACAGGTGTACCGGTGGTTTCCATGGAAGCGGTTGTTTCAGACAGGATAAGGGGGGAGGGTCAAACCCTCCGCTGAGCTGGGATTTGATTTTGAGGAGCTGTTGGGTGAAATTCTGAAGGAAGGCCTTTTCTGGGCGGCCCTCGGCCGGCCGTCGGAGGTCATGCCGTTTCTGAGGGGCAAGCTCCTGAGCAACGGGCACAGTGACGGAGTAAAGAGACAACTCGAGGGACTTCTCAACGAGCTCGAGAGGTTCTACGAAAGGGTTTTCTGCTGCGGAAAGATAGATGAGAAGCACATTAGGGCGATACATTCCTTCCACAGGGACATTCTGTCGGTGCTCTCAGCGGACGGAGGGGCTTAGCTCTTTAACTCTTCTCTTGCCGTTATCTTCTTACCTTAGCTAACCATCCAATGATGAGCAGAGTTAAGGTTATTCCGAACAGGGTCAACCAGCGAGTCATGGCATGATTCAATGGAAATTTGACGGGTTCAACGCCACTTCCGTCAAAATAAGCGAGCTCCCTTCCGTTCGAGAGCAGGCAGCCGTTGCCGCAATCGCCAATGGTGGCGTTGAAGGGGAGTTTGAAAGTCTTTCCATCATAGATTAACAGAGTGCCGTTGATTGAAACGCTCCTCCCCTTCAGCTTCAACGGTGATTTAACAACGTGCTTTCCCTCGAAAAGTAGCTGGGGATAATCCCTCCTGCAGATGGCGGTAATCTTGGTCTCGTTACCCACTTCAACGACGCCTTTCGGAGAAACGATGAAATAACCTAAGGTCTTAGTCTTCTTGTAACCTCTAGGGGAATTTGGCAGATACCTGAACCGGTACTTTTTCACGACCCACTTTCCATCGTAGCTCCCAAGGAGTTCAAGGGAAACGTTATCGTTGGATGGAATTGAATCCAGAGGAATTATCTTGTAATCGCCCCGGGTATTGATGATAGCTAAATAGAACCTCAACACAGACTCATTATTGACGGGCACCTCCATCCAATTGCCCAGTATGGTTGCAAAATGGGTGCCGTTGAAGCAGGCCCCGGCCCAGTCTGCATAGAGGTTTCCAAACGTGATGTTCTTAATCCGGATTCCTGTGGAAGAGAGGGTTACAAGACGGAGGGTTGTCAGCTCTGTGTAAAAGTCCGTGTAGCCAACCATGTAGCCGTGCGGAACGACCTGGAGGTTATCCACGTAGCGTTTTGAATGAATGCGAACAGTAGACCAACCTCTGTCATCGCCAGGCAACTTAAAGACTGAGCCGTTCACTATTGCATACCAGTCGTAACTCGTCATCTGACAGGCATCCCACGGCTGGAACAAAAGATAGAACTCCCCGTTCCAGTAGATGTAGAGTTTATCACCACAATCGGTTACTCCGTTAAAATCACCCAAATGATGGAATTTGCCGTCATAAGTGTACAGTTGAACGTCCGGCGCGGAGTATATATCTGATAAGTTTTGATACATGAGAACTTTGTCCCCTGTGAAGTGAATAAAAGCCAAGTTTGGAAAAGTGGCGTTTAAGAGTTTGAGACCCTTTCCGGGCTCGAAGAACCAGAGTTGAGTGGTATTGTTGGGGTAATGAGTCAGAACCAGAAAACCACCTCGATAGTGAATTATTCCAGTAATCCTTGGGGAGTGGGCGGAAGCGTAGGGAGAAAGCAGGACGAATATAAGAATCGGAATTAGAACATTCTTCATGTCGCTTCCCAATTAACTTCGCTGGATAGTATATAAAGTTTTCGCTCGTGAGTAGGAGAACCAACGGGTTTTTAACCCCTCTTTTCTACTCACCAGTGGGATGATGAGGGAAGTTTCGTCCGAGCGGTGAGGAAACTCGCATGGGCTGACCACCCTCAACCTTTTAAACGGCTCTTCTCTTCGCTCATCGGGAGGAAAAATGGATGAAAAACTGAAGAAGTTCATCTCTCACCTCAAGGTCCTCATCGAGATGGAGCGTAGGGCCGAGATAGAGGCCATGCGCTTGGAGATGAAAAGGCTCTCTGGCAGGGAGAGGGAGAAAGTCGGGAGAGCGATTCTGAATCTCAACGGTAAGGTCGTTGGGGAGGAGCTGGGTTACTTTCTGGTGAAATACGGCCGAGACCGGGAGATAAAAACGGAGATAAGCGTCGGCGATTTGGTAGTAATCAGCAGAAGAGACCCTCTCAAGAGCGACCTGGTTGGAACAGTCGTCGAGAAGGGGAAGCGGTTCATAACGGTCGCCATTGAAACCGTCCCGGAGTGGGCCCTGAAGGGTGTTAGGCTGGACCTCTACGCCAACGACATAACCTTCAAGCGCTGGCTTGAGAACCTGAACAATCTGAAGGAGAGCGGAAGGAAGGCGCTGGAGCTCTACCTGGGCTTAAGGGAGCCGGAGGGGAGTGAGCCCGTCGATTTTACCCCCTTCGACAAGAGCCTGAACGCGAGCCAGAGGATGGCAATAGCGAGAGCCCTCGGAAGCCCGGACTTCTTCCTGATTCACGGCCCTTTCGGAACCGGCAAGACGAGAACCCTGGCTGAGCTCATAAAACAGGAAGTGGAGAGGGGCAACAAGGTTCTGGCGACCGCCGAGAGCAACGTGGCAGTGGACAACCTCGTAGAGAGGCTCGTTGGCTCAGGGGTTAAAGTTGTCCGCGTCGGCCACCCGAGCAGGGTCGCTAAAGGTCTTCATGAGACGACCCTGGCTTACCTCTTAACCAGGCACGAGCTCTACGGTGAGCTGAGGGAGCTGAGGGTTATCGGCCAGAACCTCGCTGAAAAGCGCGACACGTTCACCAAACCATCACCGAAGTACAGGCGCGGGCTGAGCGACAGGGAGATACTCAGGCTGGCCTCAAAGGGCATCGGGACGAGGGGTGTTCCCGCTCGCTTAATCCGCGAGATGGCGGAGTGGATTAAAATCAACCTGCAGGTTCAAAAAACGTTCGACGATGCCAGAAAACTTGAGGAGAGGATAGCGAGGGAGGTAATCAGAGAGACGGACGTTGTCTTGACGACGAACTCTTCTGCCGGCCTTGAGGTCGTCGACTACGGCTCCTACGACGTCGCGATAATAGACGAGGCCACTCAGGCGACGATACCGAGCGTCCTCATACCCATAAACCGGGCGAGGCGGTTCGTTTTGGCCGGAGACCACAGGCAGTTACCACCGACGATACTCAGCGAGAAGGCGAAGGAGCTGAGTAAGACGCTCTTCGAAGGCCTGATCGAGCGCTATCCAGTAAAGAGCGAGATGCTCACCGTCCAGTACAGGATGAACGAGAGGCTCATGAAATTTCCGAGCAGGGAGTTCTACGGTGGCAGGATAGAGGCCCACGGGAGCGTGAGGAACATGACCCTCACCGACTTGGGGATTAAAAGCCCGGAAAACAGCCCCTGGGGGGAGGTTCTGAAGCCCGAGAACGTGCTGGTTTTCATGAACACCTCCAAGCTTGAGAACCGCTTCGAGAGGCAGAGGCGTGGAAGCGAGAGCCGTGAAAATATTCTTGAGGCGAGACTCGTAAAGGAGGCCGTCGAGAGGCTTTTAGAACTCGGCGTTAAGCCGGAGTGGGTTGGTGTGGTTACCCCTTACGACGACCAGTGCGACCTGATAAGCTCTCTCCTGCCCGAGGAAGCTGAAGTGGAGATTAAAACCGTTGACGGCTACCAGGGCAGAGAGAAGGAGGTAATAGTCCTCTCCTTCGTCCGCTCCAACGAGAGGGGCGAGCTGGGGTTCCTGAAGGATTTGAGGCGCTTAAACGTCTCACTCACGAGGGCAAAGAGAAAGCTGATTCTTATAGGAGATTCCTCGACGCTGAGCGCCCACCCCACTTATAAAAGACTGATAGAGTTCGTGAGGGAGAGGGAGACGATTGCTGATGCAAAAGAACTAACCGAACCGCCAGCAAGTATGTCCATAGACAACGTGAGGGAATTCTTGGGATTTCGGAGACGAAAGAGTCAATAGACGTTCCAAAAGATGTCGAAAAAGTCGGGAAAAAGGACAGGGGCAGAACGCAGTCGATCTATGGGGGCACACCCCACAATCCTTAATGGATACCCCCGAAACATGTTCCGGAGGTATACCCGGTCAAAATGGGCGGGCAGGTGTTGGGAATGTTCCTCTACACTAAAAACTTCGACGAGCAGAAGGCCAGAGCGATGGAAGGCCTGAGGAGAGCTCTGGCTGAAAACAAGGTAGATGGTGATATAATTCCTCTCTTGGAGGAAATCAACTCGCTGGAGAACTACTTCACAACGAGCTCCTGCTCTGGCAGGATTTCGGTCATGGAGATGCCCCAATTCGGCGATAAACTCAACTCGGTCTGGCTCGGCAAGTGGCACAGGGAGGTTACCGTTGAGGAGGTAATGGAGGCGATTGGGAGGCACCGATCCGGCCAGCTGTGGTTCCTGGTCAGGAGTCCGATACTCCACATCGGAGCTAGGACCATGGATGATGCCGTAAGGCTCCTCAACCTCGCCATCGGCCTCGGCTTCAAGTACTCTAACATAAAGAGCGTGAGCCACAGGAAGCTCCTCGTTGAGATTCGCTCGACGGAGAGGATGGACGTTCCGCTCGGAGAGGACGGCGAATTATGGGTGGGCGAGGAGTACATCGAGAGGATCGTGGACATCGCGAACGAGCAGGTGAGGCGCTTCAAGGGGAAGCTGAAGAGGCTGGAGGGAGAGATTGAAAGATCAAACACAGGACTTTAATCAAAAGTTCAGTTATCCATTGCTATTCCTAAATAACAGTAATATTACTGTGGCAATAACAACAGCCAGCCATATCCACCCAGCCGCTCCCAGAACGTAGAATGGAATACTATCGTTGCGGAGTCCCCAGACAAGGAAACCTATGAGCACCATGAAGAAGGCCATCTCCAGCTGGAGTGCCCATGAAATCCTGTTCCGTCCTGAGAAGGAGTCCCTGAATGCGAAAAGTAGAAAAAGGTAGATAAACCCACCAATTATCGCCGTGTATGCACCGTACTCCAGCCAAACCATGTTCATTCCCTCACCATAATGTTCCACATTTAACCTTGATAAACCCTAGTGTATAGATGCATACTTGCATTGATGGACAATATCCATAGCATCCTGCAAGTGCTCCCCATGACCCAAATGCTCCAGCCGCGATACAAGCCAAGCATCCAGTTCCTGTTAAACAAGCTGCGGTGCATGTAATGACTATTCCATATAATACGCCACAGCAGGCTCCCACTATAACCCATGACGGAGCTTTTGGTTGGGTACATATGAACTTTATAGAGATAAGAGGATTCAGAGGGAATTCACACGCAGTCAATGAGTCCATACTAACGGTTACCCCAATCGTCTCATATCGGTCATACTTGTGCAACCTGAGCCTCACCAAGTGTGACAAGTGTCTCAGCTCGTAGGCACTCCTGCCCCAGACCCAGTTCGTCTCATCACCCCTGCGAAGCTTCATGAGAACCTTATTCAGAGTCCAGTAATACTCTGAAAGCGTGAGGTTGTCCTTAGTGACAATAGTGTCACCAACAGGAACGACCTTGTTTTCATCATTCGGAGCAATGTTCATTGTGGTGAGATATATCCAGTAACCCCCATGGAGTTTATCTGTAAGAATCTTTGTAACTAACGTGAAGTTGTACTGGCTCCTCTCGGCGCGATAAACGAGGGCGTACATGGTGTAGTTGAAAGTCTCGTTGTAAAGGGTTATCCCAAAGAACAACAACTGCTCGTGCTTTTTCGTCATGTTGTAGAGCGTGACCACGGAAACGTTAAAGTTTGCAGTCAAGTTGGAAGTGCAGGAACTTGAGTTATGACAGGCACAGGAGGAGTTAGTCAAGTTCGCGAAGTCTATGGTCTTATTCACCCAAGTGACGTTCATCTGAAGCCGGCCTCTCTCATCATACCAGGCAACCACAGCCCTGCGGAAGGTTACGCTGGAGTTGTCAGTCAAAGCCTTCGTCTCCTGAACAGTCCCAAACTGAAGACTCAACAGCATGGCGAGCAACAACACCGCACCAACCTTCTTAGCCCAGCCTTCCATAGTAAACACCTTAAAAGCTTTTCCAATTATGAGTTTGAATTAGTTCTGTTTTTTTTCGTAGGATTTTCAATTTCCAACGATAACAAAACGACGAGAATGAAACAAAAGAAGCCAGAGTAAAAGAGTGAACAAAAGAATACCAACAACCAATAATGACAACTTTTGAGCGTTCAGAGACAATTTTTGTGACTCGACTCACAAAAAATTAGTACGGCATCTATAACTATCATCTCCTGTCCTCCTCAAGGAGCTTTGAGGGATTTTTGAATTTCGGCAGGCTCTCACTCAATTCTTCAAGCTTTCTAAGGAACTTCCCGGTTACTACTTTCTCCTTGACGACCAGCACTACCCTCTCATTATCACGAGATGGGCTTTTTGAGGGGCTTAAATACGCCGTCCTCGTAGATGCATCGATTCCTTCCATCTCTTTCACCAATAAATGT
This sequence comes from Thermococcus sp., assembly GCF_026988555.1. Taxonomy (NCBI): domain Archaea; kingdom Methanobacteriati; phylum Methanobacteriota; class Thermococci; order Thermococcales; family Thermococcaceae; genus Thermococcus; species Thermococcus sp. The sequence continues at coordinate 10,648 of NZ_JALSLB010000017.1, forward strand.
CCTTAGTGTTCGACATATAGAAGCTCACCCCTCAAGCCCCGCGAACCTGAGGAGGAAGGCCACGCCCAGGAGGCCCCAGAAGGCCATTCAGAGAGAGTTACTTCAACCAAAGACATGCAGGGGGAGTCCCCCTTGACTAAAAATGTTTTTGGTCGCGAAAGGAAAGAAGAAGTTAAAGGCCTTCAGTCAAGGTCGCTTCCGAAGTCCTCGCTTCCGCCCTTGCCGCCTTCCTTGTCCTTTTCAAGCTTGCTGGCAGCGATGACGTCGTCGATTCTGAGGATCATTATTGCGGCCTCGCTGGCGCTCTTGATGGCCTGCTTGGTGACCCTGACCGGAGCGATGACGCCGCGCTCCATCATGTCGGCCGGCTCACCCTCGAAGACGTCAACACCCACTGTCGATCCCTTCTCCTTGTGTGCTGCTATGACCTTCACGAGGGTCTCGATCGGGTCGAGGCCTGCGTTCTCGGCGAGAGTCCTCGGGATTATCTTGAGGGCCTCCGCGAAGTTCTCTATTGCCAGAGCCTCCTTGCCGCCGACCTCCTTTGCATACTCGTCGAGCCTTATTGCCAGCTCGATCTCCGGGGCACCGCCGGCGGCGAGTATCTTGCCGTCCTCAATTATGTCTTTGCTCACCTTGACTGCATCTTCCAGAGCTCTCTCGACTTCGTCGACGACGTGCTCGGTGCCACCGCGGATTAGTATGGTGACAGCCTTCGGGTTCCTGCAGCCCTCAACGAAGATCATGTTCTCTCCAGCGACCTTCCTCTGCTCAACGAGCTCAGCCTCACCGAGGTCCTCGCTGGTGAGGTCGCGCACGTTGGTGACGATCTTAGCTCCAGTCGCCTTGGCGAGCTTCTCCATGTCGCTCTTCTTAACCCTCCTCACAGCGAGGATGCCGTACTTGGCGAGGTAGTGCTGGGCGAGGTCATCGATGCCCTTCTGGACGAAGACGACGTTCGCTCCAACCTCCTTGATCTTCTCGACCATCTCGCGGAGCATCTTCTCCTCCTGCTCAAGGAAGGCCTGGAGCTGCTCCGGGCTGGTGATCCTGATCTCGGCATCTGTTTCAGTCTCCTTGACCTCAAGGGCCTCGTTGATGAGGGCTATCTTCGCTCCCTCAACCCTCTTCGGCATGCCGGGGTGAACGACTTCCTTGTCGATGACGACACCTCTGATGAGCCTGGTGTCCTTGACGCTTCCTCCTTCCTTCTTCTCGAACTTTATGTTGTCGAGGTCCACCTTGTACTTTCCATCAATTTTCTCTGCGACCTGTCTGACTGCCTCAACGGCTATCCCCGCGAGGTATTCGCGCTCCTCCTCCGCTGCCTTTCCGGTGATGGCTGTAACAGCGGCCTTCTTGAGGGTCTCAACGTCCTCAACGTCCACGTCCTTGGCTATCTCGTCGAGTATCTCCTGGGCCTTCTCAGCAGCGAGAGCGTAACCCTTGATGACTATGCTCGGGTGGATGTTCTGGTCGAGCAACTCCTCGGCCTTCCTGAGGAGCTCGCCAGCAATGACAACGGCAGTGGTGGTACCATCACCGGCCTCCTTGTCCTGGGTCTTGGCAACCTCAACCATCATCTTAGCAGCAGGGTGCTGGATGTCCATCTCATCGAGTATCGTTGCACCGTCGTTGGTGATGACGATGTCACCGAGGCTGTCGACGAGCATTTTATCCATTCCCTTCGGGCCGAGCGTTGTTCTAACCGTCTCGGCTATGATCCTGGCGGCAAGAATGTTGAGCCTCTGGGCGTCCCTACCAACGTACCTCTGGGTTCCTTCAGGCAGAATAACGACCGGCTGTCCTGCGAGCTGGGCCATCTCTCACCACCTCCTTATGTTTTTTATTTCCTCGAAGGAGGGCTTTTAGTTACAACAGGTACTTCCGGTTTATGGTTCCTTTAGGTTATTTATAAATTTTTCGGTCATTGTCACTCCATCAAATTGTGGGGGAAAAGTCCTAAATATAACCGTTAGGTATTGGTTGGGTGTAATGAGACCAGGCTATATTAAAATCAATGTGAAAGCCTGTGTTATCTGTAGGACAGATCTAAGTGAGTACCTAAAATGTTTAAATCTCCCTGTTGTTTGTATCATTTGAGGAGGTGATTGCAATGAGACAACTTGACTATGAGGAGGTAATTACAAAGCTGGTTTCTTTTATTTGGGAGAAGGTTGATGAAGCCAAGGTAGAGGGTGTTGTGGTTGGTGTTAGTGGTGGTGTTGATAGTGCAACAACGACTTTTCTTGCAGTGAAAGCTTTGGGAAAGGAGAAAGTCCTCGGATTGATAATGCCGTATTATGAGAATAAGGATGTGGAAGATGCGAAATTAGTTTGTGAAACCCTCGGGATCAACTATAGAATCATAAACATCAAGCCAATCGTTGATGCTTTTGAAAAAAGTCTCGACTTCGGGCCGAACAAGATTACCAGGGGCAACATAATGGTGAGAACAAGAATGATTCTCCTCTACGCCCACGCGAACCAGTACAACCTCCTCGTCTTGGGAACAAGCAATAAGAGCGAGCTTTTGGCGGGCTATTATACTAAGTGGGGTGATGGTGCGAGCGATTATGCCCCACTCATAAACCTCTACAAGACTGAAGTCTGGGAGATTGCTAAAAGATTGGGTGTTCCGGAGAAGATCATTAAGAAGAAGCCCACTGCTGGGCTCTGGATAGGGCAGACGGATGAGGATGAGCTCGGCATAAGTTACAAACTCTTGGACGAAATCCTTTACAGATTAGTTGACTTGAAAATGCCCAAAGAGAAAATTGCCGAAGAATTAAACATTCCAATCGAAAAAATCGAATACGTTGAGAATCTAATAAAGAAAACCGAACACAAAAGAAAACTACCAGTAGGTCCAGAATTTTAGAGCTTAAGCAACAAAATCCCCAAAAGGATGTTGTAAGTGGAGGGAAGCCCCGCCTGGAGAAGAAGTAACCTTAAAGTCACTTCCCTCGGATAGAGTCCAGAATAAAACGGCAGAATCCTGACCCAGCTTTCATTGAGAAGGACGAACAGCCCATTCCCAAGGAACATACAGCCCAAGACCTTTTGCATCGGGTAGTTATAACCCAGCATCACTTTGGCTATTCCATAAGCGGCCCTCGGGCTGAACACAGCGGTTGTAATATAGGTCACCTCCAAGGAATCCAGGCCGAGAGTTCCAAGGATTGGGGACAGTAGTAGAGTCAGCCTTTCCGATGCTCCGGACTTAAGCATAAAGACAACAAGAAGGAAAAGAGGGGTAAATCTCAAAACAAACTTCAGTGAGGCCTTTACTCCGCCCGCAATCCCTTTTTTGATGGCCCTTCTCGAAAAGTCAAGTTTGATTTTGTTATTTCCTTCCCCTGATTTCATCCCTTTATACCGTCTGCGTCCAATCGTCAAAACCACAAAAACAAGAAGAAAATCAAAGAGAATCCTCAGGCCGATGAAATAAAGCGTTACAATCCCCAAGAGAGGTAGAAGCACAGGTAAATAATAGCGATAAATATACATAACTCTCAACGAGAGATTTGAAGCAAGAATGGCTATGTAAAGGTCAATTGGCTCAATTAACCCTTCTTTCAACAAGGCAGAGGCATTTGCGTGGGCAACTCTTGGGCTGACCAGATATAGGGCAGGAACTGGAGTTAAGGCGGGATGGATGCCGAACTTTGCTATCTTTGCCGTCTTGGCACCGATGAGCCTTATCAGGTTTGTCTCACTTAAGATTTCAGCTAAAATGTAGCCAAAGGTGATTGAGGCTATTGAAATCATGTAGAGCCTCAGAAAGTCCAAGCTCTCACGCCCTGTAAACTTTGGCGTTTGCAACTTCTTTCAACAACGGGACATATGAAACCCCCGGATTTATCCCGCCTCCCCTCGTATCGTAGATGTTAAGCTCTATTCCTTTCCTCTTCAGGACCCTCGCCAGCTCGATTATTTCATCCTTAATTCTCTTTCCAGAGAGGGGAACGTTCGCCTTTCCATCTGTTATCAGAAAAGCCCTGACCTTCAGGGATTTATCCTTCATCCTCTCCCTGCCGGCCAGAAGCAAAAGATTGTAGAGGGCGGAGCTTAAAGGTGTTCTCCCTCCGGTCGGGACGCTTTCTATCTTCTCAAGCACCTCCCAGTAGTTCCTGGTTGGCGGAACAAAAACTTCCGCCTGTTTGCCTTTGGCAACTATTAGGGCCATCTTTGACTTCTTGATGTAGCCGTTTTCAACCAGCTTTTCCGCTATCCCCTTTGCAATGCTTATTCTCCTCTTGACGGCCATGCTTCCGCTTGAGTCCAGGAGGAGAACCCAGAGCGTGGGAGCCTTTGCCTTTCTAACCCTAACGCGCACATCCTTTAGATCAAGTCTTATAGGGGGCTTTTTTCCATTCAAAACTGCCCATACCAGGGAGTTGTAAAAATCCACATCCTTAATTTTGCCGTTGGTTGGTGGAAGATACGAAACTGGAACGCCTTTCGGAAAGTTCACCACAGTAACGCTTACATCCCTTGAGGAGCGGTAGCCTGTGAATTCGCCTCCATCAAAGTTCCTGCCATCTATTCTTGGAATTTTAACTTCCCTTGAACGAAAATTCTGCTCCAGATTTCCAGCCCCCTGACTTCGAGCGCTTCCGCTTTTTTCTTCCTTCCCCTGCTCATGCCTGTGGTCGTGCTTATGCTCATGCTTATCATCTTTGGGCCTTGGAGGCTTCATCTGGGGTGGCTTTTGAAATGGTTTGTCCCTCAGACGGTGTGGCAAAGCTAATTCCATGGCCTTCTCCAAGTCCTCAAGGGAAACCCTCCGCCTTCCGTTTAAAGCTGCTATTGCTTTGGCCGTTTTTATTGTGGTGATTTCAGCCCTGCTGGTCTTTATGCCCAGATTAATCACTGTCTCGGCCAAAAGCTTAAGCAGGTCGTCGCTTATCTCAACCTTCGGGAGGAGCTCCCTTGCCTTAACGATGCTCTCCGTGAGCTTTTTCTCCTCGCCCTCAAACTTCCTGTAGAAGCCTATTGGATCTTCATGGAACTCCTCAACGCGCTTGACTATCTCCATTCTGTCCTTGGGGTTCATCGGCGCCGAAACCTCAACACATAAGCCAAATCTATCGAGGATTTGAGGCCTGAGCTCACCTTCCTCGGGGTTCATGCTCCCAACGAGGATGAAGCGGGCTGGATGCCTGAAGGAAATGCCTTCCCTCTCTATGGTATTCCATCCCATTGCCGCGGCATCCAAGAGTGAGTCGGCTATGTAGTCATCGAGCAGGTTCACTTCGTCTATGTAGAGTATGTTTCTGTTCGCCTCAGCAAGGATTCCGGGCTGTAATGCCCTTTTACCCTCTTTCAGGAAGCGCTCCACATCAACTGTTCCAACCAGTCTATCTATGGTAACACTTAAGGGCAGGTCCACAACGCGCATCCTTCTCCTTACCACCGGCAGGCTCTCACCTCTTTCATAGCGTTCATAGCAGCTGTCGCACATCTCCAGGGGATTCATGGGATTGCAGTTGAAGGGACAGTCGGCCACGACCTCAATCTCGGGCAAAACGTTGGCCAGAGCTCTAACGAGAGTTGATTTCCCGGTTCCTTTATCTCCCTTGAGCAGGACACCACCGATCAGTGGATTGACCGCCACACAGAGCAGAGCTAATTTAGCTTTCTCCTGTCCAACTATTGCCGAAAATGGGAAGATTAAGCGTTTTTCACGAGCTTCCATATTTTATCCACCTCCTCAACCTTTTCACTCCAGTGTTCGTCATCCTCAGCCGTGTAAATCTCGATAGTTCCCCCCTGGACTTCCCCCTCTCCGAGGTTTTCCTCTAAGAGCCCCTCAATTTCAGAGTAAGCCTCCATGAGCCTTTCAATCAGCTCATCGCCCGTCTCCCATAGGCCGCGCTCATAGGCCTCTATTAGACGCCTTGCAATTTCTTCGATGGCGTAGGGATTGTGCTCTTCGAACCATCTCCTCATCTCTTCATCAAGGACGTACTTTTGCGCTATTTCATCAAAAACCCAGTCTTCAACGAGCTTCGTCGTTGCCTCCCAGCCGTAGAGGTGAAGAATCTTCTTTGAAAACTCGTTCGCCCCCCTGTAGCCGTGCTTCTTCATCTCTTCAATCCATCTGTCGTTGAGCAGCTTTGCCCTCACAACGCGCTCAAGCTCGTCCTTCATGTCGACTATCTTTGCGTCGCTCACATCCCTCGTGTCGGTCTGAACCACCTCGACGTTCCTGCCCGTTAAAGCCTCCACCGCTGTTTTAAATCCACCGTGATGTGCGAAATAGCAGCAGCAGTTCGTTGGGTCGTGTTCATCGCTTATGTGGTTCCTGTTGATGACGTCAACCTCCCTTAAGTTCAAAACCAGCGAGTCCCTGGCGTCGACACCAAATGCATCCCTTCCATAGGCGTAGCCGCTCCACTGAACCCAGACCTTTGCCAGATCTTCATCATTTCTCCACCCCGAGGACTCAACCGCCAGGTTTACACCGGCTCCATAAGCTCCAGGTGGAGCGGAGAAGACTCTAAACCTCGCAAACTTTTGAGCCTCTTCAAAGCCTTTTCCGAGCTCAATTAGCTTTTTAATGTGCTCAATGTAGTGCTTTCTAACGTAATTCATTTCTAACGGCTCATCCAGGGTAACAACCTTTTCCACCGCCTCGTCAATTAGATATATGTAGTTTGGCAGTGTATCCCTAACAATTCCGCTTATTCTCACGAGGACGTCGATCCTCGGTCTTCCGAGCTCTTCCAGGGGAATTACTTCAAGCCCTGCAACCACGTCCCCTTTCCAGATTGGCTTAACTCCAAGCAAATATAGTATCTGGGCTATCTGTTCGCCATCTGCCTTATATCCATCTATACTCCAGAGGACCTGTCCAACGCTTTCGGGGTATTTTCCGTGCTTCTTCTTATATTCATCCAGAAGTTTTTCGGCGGTTTCAACCCCAATTTGCCAGGCGGCCTTTGTTGGCAGAGTTCTCGGGTCAACGGCATAGAAGTTTCTCCCGGTCGGCAAAATCTCAAACTTTCCCCTCGTTATGGCACCGGATGGGCCGGGCTCTACGTATCCCCCTTCCACACCTTTTAAGAATCCGTCATGCTCCCTTTCACACTCAACAACTTTTTGAGCAACCTCAAGGGCTTTTCTAAAGGTTTTCTCAAGCTTTTCTCCCTCCTTAACTTTGAATCCAGACTTTTCAATTTCTTCCTTAATAACACCAAAGCCCTCCCCTTTGAGCAGACGGGTTAGGCTTTTCACGGCCATCCTGTGGAAAATCTCCAGCAGTTCCCTGTTCGCGAATCCATTTGCAGCCTCCAAGGGGTTCTTTCTTATCTCATCGTAGTCCAAGCCTATTGCCTCGGCAATGACACGCTTAATCGAAGGGGAAGCGTGGGAATCATAGGCCATCGCTGTGGCAATGTATTCCGCTAACCTCTCGGGCTCTTTTGGTGGATGTCCAAAGATGTGAAGACCGAGATTTATCTGAGAGCCTCTCATTAAATCAGCGTAGCGGTGGATTTCCTCTATCGTCCGCTCTTCATTTTCAGGGTTTGCTACTCTTATCCTGTTCTCCTTTGCTTTCTCCAGAATCTGCTCATAAATTTTCCTCCTCCTTGCATCATCTCCCAGGTTCTTTGCCTTTGCATACTGGGTTAGGAGAGAATCTAAGTCATCAAGAACCTCAGCCATCCCCATTTGGGGATAAATGTGGTCTATCAGCGTCGCATAACCTCTCCGCTTGGCTATAACTCCCTCCATGGGGTTTGAAACCGCATAAACGTAGAGGTGCGGAACGTCATCTAAGGAAGCTTCGGGAACGCACGAAGGGGAAAGCCCAACGCTTTTTCCGGGCCTGAACTCTAAATAGCCGTGAGTCCCGAAGTGTATGACCACGTCGGCCCCAAATACCCGCGTTATCCACCTGTAAACGGCCCACCACTGGTGCGGTGGAACTATTGTTGGATCATGGAGGATCCTGCACACTTTTCCATCACACCTCGCCCCGGCGCAGCCGAATTTTGGCTGTGGCGTAATGAAAATGTTTCCAAACCTTATTCCCGGGACGACAAACTTTCCATCATAAACCATGCCGACGAGCTCTTTGCTGACTTTCCCCGCCAGGACGTCCCCAGGTCTTCCCCAACCTTCGACTATTTTTTCTCTCAGGTCCCCGGGAAGTTCATTGAACCACTCCAGATAGTCCTCCAGACTTACGAAGTCAACTGCACCACCATTTTTGACGATTTCCTCGACACTCGTCCATCTGAACTCACTTACTGCCTTTCTCTCCAGAATCATTCTTATCAGCTCTTCCCCATTCTCTGGAAGCTCTTCACCGACATGGTAGCCCTCTTCTTTTAACCTGTGCAGAAGTCTAACTATGCTCTCCGGAACATCTAAGCCAAGCCCAACGCCTATGCTGGCCTCAAGCCCCTTACAGGGCGGATTTATAAAAATTATCGCTATTTTAACATCATCTCTGGGCTTCTTCCTCAGCTCGATCCATCTCCCCACCCTCTTCGCGAGGTACCTCATGTGTTCCTCGTATGGTTCTCCGGCCTTGTAGCCCTCAATATTTCTGGTTCCCGCTATGAATATGGGCTCAATTGCCCCAGCAATCTCAGGGATTATCACTCCATAGACCTGTGTCATATAATCAACGCCTTCTCCTTCCTTCCACTCTCTGAGGCCTTTATAGTAGGAGCGAATTGGAGCAAAAACCGGAATGTTGAGTTTTTCCAGATTCTTCAAATCAACGGTGCCGAAGGAAATTAAACTTACCAGTGCCTCAATAACTGGTTTTCCATCCTTCATGAAGAACTCCTCAAGGGCCTCGCTCTTCTCCTTCCCAAGCCCCGTCGTTGAGTCTTTTCCGTAGGTGAAAACAGGGATTACTCCAAACCCCTCACCTTCAAGGGCTTTGATGAGCTCTTCAATTGGCTTGAATTCTTTGTAGAGCCAGGCGCTCCTCCAGAACAGAACTCCAATGAGGGGTCTCCTCTCATAAACTTCCAGATATTCCTCCAGGCTCTCAAAAACCCCAAAATTCGGGTGGTATATGCCCTGCATTGGAACTTCCTTCGGCTCTTCATATTCCCTCTCTTCACCCGCCAGGTTTGCTAAAAACTTAGCTAAGTTTCTTAGATTCTCCTCACCACCGAGGACGTAGTATGATTTAGCTTTGATAAGGACATCTTCAGGGAAATTGGTTAGGCTTTCCATGCCCGCACATGCGATGACTTTAGCTCTGCTCCCCTTAATTTTCTCCTCCACAACCTCGGGAAGTTCGTAGGCATAAATGAAGATTGCTTTGGCTTTTTCAACTTTTTCGAGCTCTTTCTCACAGTTCTGATCCGTTAAAACGATTCCATCGATTTTTTCCTCTTCCAGTATTTTTTTCAGCACAGGCAGAGGTCTTGCACCGTAGCCAAGTATGAAGCATATCATCTCAATCCCCCCTGTTTAAGGTTTGGCTTCTTGAGGATGACCCTCTTTGAAATGCCCACAAGGATATTCCTCTCCGTAAGGGATTCACAGCCCGTGAAATTATGGGAACCCCGGTATATCATAAAACCACCCCCATTAGAAATACAAGGCATAATATGATAGTGCTCCGCGTCGTCATCGAGATGAGCATAATCTTCGTCCCATCTTTAGCTCCATATAGACCGATATAATAGGGAATCAGCACCCTCAGAAAGGTTATGTTTGCGAGAACTGACCCGAGAAGGAGAGACCTTATTAGAGCTTTCTCACTTATCAATCCGGCTTTTAAGAGGTTTGCACCGAGGGTGTAAGCCGCTATACTGCTCCCCATCGCACTTAAGGCCACACTAATTTCTTCGGGTGAGAGCGGAAGGAAAGCTGCGAAATCTTTTACGAGAGAGGTTAAATACTCAAAAAAGCCCGCAGCTATGAGTAGAGCGGTTATGTAAGTTGCCAGTATCATGGTCTTTAAAATCGGAATTGAGTGCTTCCTGGTTTTTGCTAAGGCCTTTCTTAAAACTTTTTTAAATGGCTCCCGGGAATTTTTGGCTGGTTTTTTAACACCTTTTATTTGTTCTGGCCTCTTAATCAGGAGCTTCCCGGCGAATGCAAAAACTGTTGTCTGAATAAACCCAATAAGAACCAGGATTCCGAAATAAAACAAACCAAGCCCTCCGAGCGTAGCTAAGAGGACCGGAATCATTGAGTTCCAGTGCCTGACCATTGCGGGAAATGCGTTCATGAGCGAGGCAATGTAGAGCTCCCTCCTCCCAATTTTGCCCTCCCTATAAAAATCCACAAGCATGGCATTAGCGGCTCTCGTATTTAAGAAGGCTGTTGCAAAAGTTAATGCACATTCCTCCGGAAGATTTGAAATCCTGACAAAGGGTTTTCCCAGAGGGGAAAGCCTGTTGATGATCCCTTTCTCGATTAAAAGCTCGGCTATGAATATCCCAATAAGTAACCCGGGAACGGAACGTTTTAAAAAGCTGAGGGCTATTTCTGCCGAAGTGATGAGTAAATCCTGCATTAGACTACCTCCGTTTTTGGCATAATGATTCTGAAGCCATTGAACTCCAGGATGTGAATTGGGACACCGTAAACCTCTTCAAGTATCTCCTCTCTCAAAATCTCGTTTGGCTCTCCAACGGCCCTGATCCTTCCTTCCTTGACCAGAGCTATCCTATCTGAATAAATTGAGGCCAGATTTGGATCATGGAGTGTCAGAATTGCCGTAATCCTTTCTTCCCTCGCAAGTTTTTTAACAATCCCAAGAATCTTCACCTGATTTTTGAAGTCCAAATGAGCGGTAGGCTCGTCAAGAAGAAGGACTTTTGGTTCCTGCACGAGAGCTCTTGCTATTAAAACCAGTTGCAGTTGTCCTCCGCTCAGCCGTGTGTAGGGTCTATCCTTAAAGTGCTCCATTCCCAAAAGCCTGAGCTTTTTGAGAGCTTTCTCATAGTGTTCCTCTCTTGGACTCTCGAAAACACCGAGCCGGGATGCTAACCCCATAACGACGACGTCCAGAACCGTGTACGGAAAAGGGGGATAATGGGATTGGGGAACGTAGCCGGCCAACCTGGCCCTCTCTTTTAATGATAAAGAGTGAAAATCTCTGCCGTCTATGAAGACGCACTTTTTCTCTGGCTTTAACAGCCCATAGAGATTCTTTAAAATCGTGGTCTTCCCGCTGCCATTTGGGCCCAGTAAAGTTAGAATCTCACCTTCCTTAACCTCAAAGCACACATTTTCAACACTGAAATCACCGTAGCTGA
>NZ_JALSLB010000018.1 GCF_026988555.1 Thermococcus sp.
AAAATGGTGCTCATCTGAGGTGATCCTATGATAATCCTTGAGAACGTGGGGAAAACCATCGGTGAAAAGGAAGTCCTCAGAGGGATAAGTCTGACCATAAAGCCCGGCGAAATTCACGCGTACCTTGGCCACAATGGGGCGGGCAAAACAACCACATTCCGCCTTATCCTCGGCCTTCTCGTCCCGGACTCCGGCAGGGTTGAGGTTCTCGGCGTTAATCCCCTCAAAAACCCGGAGGTGAGGGCGAGAATCGGCTACCTCCCAGAGTACGACCTCCTCTACCCGAACCTCTCGGTGTGGGACAACCTGAAACGCTATGCTTCGCTGAAGGGGGTTTACGATGAGAAGGAGCTTAGAGAACTGCTGGAGTTCTTTGAACTTGAGGAGTACGCCAAAAAGAGGGTTTCAGCCCTCTCAAGCGGGACGCAGAGAAGGGTAGCGATGGCGAGGGCATTTCTCGGAGAGCCTGATGTGCTCATCCTCGACGAGCCCACGAGGGGCCTCGACCCCGAGTGGAGGCTCGAATTCAAGAGGTTTTTGAGAAAATATGCGAAGGAGAAAAACGCCTCCGTCATCTTCTCAACACACATACTGAGCGACGTTGATGAGGTGTGCGACACAGTAACAGTAATCCGTGAAGGTCAAGTTCTATTCTCCGGGGGCTTGGAGGGATTTCGGAGGAGCGCGCCGACCGAGGAAACAGTCCTCGTGAAGGTGGTGGAGGTTGAAAGGGCCATTGAAGTGCTCAGGGAGAAAGGTTACTCCCCTGGGATTGTAGGTGATTATATAGCCCTGAGGAACGCCGAGCCATCTGAGATAAACGCCCTCCTCGTGGGGGTCGGCCTGAGGGTTGAGGAAGTCAAGAGAAGGGAGCCGAGCCTTGAGGAGGTCTACGCGATGCTTCATCGGATTGATCCGTGATGCCCTCCTGGGAATCCCCATAATCCCCAACAGTTGAACTTCTCCCAGGCAACTCCTTGCTCATTTCTATCACATCCTTAACTCGCGGTTCTTGGATAAATACCTTTCCTCTCAAGCCACCAGAACATCACCCCGGCAATCAAAAACAATCCTAAGCTGACTGCATACGGCAGTGTCGCGTGAAGGCTCGCCAGTGCTCCGGCAACGAAGGGCGTGAAGAGGCCGATAAGCCTGTTGTAGCTCGATATCGCCGCGTGGAACTCGCTGGCGCGCTCCTTCGGAATCAGTTTGAACATCCAGGAGCGGTAGAAGGGGAACCAGAGGGTGTTTCCGAAGTCGCCGAGGGCATATACCGCCAGCGCCAGCCAGAAGGGTGGTGCCAATGCCATCACGAGAGCGTAGAAGGCGTTTATGAACATGCCCACGCCGATGGCCTGGAAGCCCTTCTCCTTGGGGACCCTCTCGCTGGCGTAGGTCCCGATTATCGAGGCCACACTGCTCGCACAGGCTATCAGGGTAACCTCGAACACCGTCTTGTGGAGCACGAAGACGACGTAGTTTATCAGTACTATCTCGGGCGCAAGCTCCCAGGCGAGGGTCAGCAAAGCCTCGAACGCCAGCAGGAGCTTGAACTCTCCGGCCCTAAACGTGAAGCCCTCCTGAGTAATGCGCTCCTCCCGGCCTACCGAGGGCAGGAAGCGCCAGATGTATGCCACCGTTATCACCGAGAACATACCGAAGAAGATGAAGGCCCAGCGGTAGCTCTCGGGGCCGGGATAGACGTAGCCGAGGATGTAGCCGAGAACCGGGAAGGTTATCAGTCTCGCTATCTCCGGCAAACGGAGATGCCAGGCGAATATCTCCTCGTACCTGTCTTCAGGATAGATTATCTGCTCGTAGGCTCTGTAGAGAGGATAAAGCACCGTCGAGAGCTTCTCGATGGTCCTTCCTGCGAAGAGCATTAGCGGGGCGACGGCGCCCTTGGCAAGGCCATACAAAACGTAGGCGATGCCGTTGAGGAGGTCTATCGCTATGAGGCCCTTCTTGATGTCCCACCGGTTGAAGAGCCTGCCGAAGAGATAAGTTAGCGGAATCGCCATGATGTTGACAGCAGTAAAGAACGCCCCAACTTCGAGGATTGAGTAACCCGTCTCCATGAGGTAGAGCGGGAAGAGTATCCAGACGATTAGGCCGGGTGCTATGAGCGTGTGATAGAGCATGTAGGCCTTGACATCGCGGGGAATCTCACTCCAGCGCATCTGAAACCCCGTTCAGATTATAGTCGGGGGCTTAAAACGTTTTCCGGGCATTTAATGTAAATTACCACAGCTTGCCCCACTCCGGGTACGAGTCTATTAAGGCGATTCTCACTAAGTCCCTTCGCTCGTAGAAGCGCCTTCTCTTGTCGTAGGTTTCAGTAACCCCAAGACTCTCTTTTTTAAGACATCAGGGGGATAATAGCAGTTCTCAAAGTCTGCATGGGATAAATAGGAAGAAAAGTTCAAAAGGCGTAGGCCTGCTCCGCCCACTCATAAGCGTCAAGACCGCTCTTCTCAGCCTCCTCCGGGACGCGTATTGGGGTTATCTTATCGGTGACCCACATCAGAATGTACGTCACTACAAAGGCGTAGATGGCACAGCCAACTGCAGCGGCGACCTGCTTGAGGAAGAAGGTTGTCCCTCCGTGAATAAGCCCGTTGCTACCGAGTATGGCGGAGCTACCGAAGATTCCAAGGAGTATTATGCCGCTGAATCCACCGATGCCGTGAACGCCCCAGACGTCAAGGGCGTCGTCCCATCCCTTCTTGTTCTTGTAGTCAACGGCAAGGTGGCAGATTATGGCAGCTAGTATTCCTATTGCCATAGCCGCCCGGGGGGTGACGTAGCCGGCTGCCGGCGTTATCGTGGCAAGACCTGCTATTGAACCAGCCATGAAACCGATGGCGCTCCACCTGCCGTTCTTCCAGTAGTCCCAGAACATCCAGGTGATGGCAGCGAATGCGGCCGCCTCCATCGTGTTGACGAATGCTATGTTGGTATCAACATCAACCCTGAGGGCGGAACCGGCGTTGAACCCAAACCAGCCAAACCACAGAAGGGCGGTGCCTATAACTATAAGCGGAAGGTTATGGTTACCCGCTTTTATATGCTTTCTCTTCCCGAGGTAGTATATCGCTGCAAGGGCACCGAAACCGGCGCTGGTGTGGACGACGAGACCACCGGCAAAGTCCTCAACTCCCCAGCTCTGGAGGAAACCACCACCCCAGAGCCAGTGCGCGAAGGGGAAGTACACGAAGACGAGCCAGAGTGTTAGGAAGACCACGAACCCCTTAAAGCGCATTCTATCGGCGAAAGCTCCCGTCATTAGGACGGGAGTTATTATAGCGAACATAAGCTGGTATATCATGAAAGTAAACATGCTGATCTGGCCGTTCCCGGGGTAGAGGGTGTTTGGCATTATGTGATCGAGGAGGAAATACTGGAGGTTCCCTATGACTCCTGCAACGTCCTTACCGAACGCTAGGCTAAATCCTATTATCACCCAGATTACAGTTGTCCACCCCGCCGAGAAGAAGTTCTGCATCATCATTGTTACCGCGTTCTTCTTGTTGACCATGCCCCCGTAGAACAAAGCCAGACCTGGGGTCATAATAAAAACCAGAGCAGCTGCAATCAGCATAAAGCCATCGCTGGCCGGATCGAACATCTTCATCACCTCATTCAACTCGGTTGAACTTCAACCTTTTTCCGAATAATCTTCGAGACAATGTGTTATTAATGCTTGTGGTTCATTCATCTATATTAACCACTGTATTGTTACATTGTGTCATATAGTACGAATCTTTACAAATATCAACTATTATGTCATAGTCGTTACAATAGAAGTGGCATTAACGTCTCAATGTTAGGATGCTTTATGAATGTGCTTTCATATATATGACCTGGTGAAATATCGCACTTATCATCCATAAACCCGCAAAAACCGTTAAATTTAGAGTTAAATTGGGCATAGATGGGAAGTGAAAAACTCAGGAGCTGGGCCCCTTGGGAAAAGGTCTCCTGAACACCAGCACGTTCGGCCCATCCGTCTCGTCCCAGAGGAAGAGGCCGAGTCTCTTAATGCCCGGCAGGAGGGGTTTAACCCCGCTTGGGAGCATGACGTCAAAGGTCTTTTTGCCCATCTCCTTCGCAACACACGCCATCGCTGGAAGGATTGCCTTCAGTGTTGCCAAGCCGACGTCCAGCGGAGTGAAGGTTGCTCCTTCCTTCGGAGCGAGGAAGTGAAAGCCGTTGATGTTGTAGAGCTCGGCGTTCTTCTTAATCCACCCTAAGGCCTCGACGCTCCGCCTCACGAAGCGCCAGCCGATGGGGATTAAGCCTAAGGTCAAGTCTTCGAGCTTCGGTTCAATACGCTGCGGTTCCTCCGGCTCGAAGTTCTCGGTTTTTGCCCTGAAGACAAAGAACTTCGCTTTAATTTGAAAGCCAGTTTTTTGTCCCATTGTAACGCTCTCTCGAAGGAGAACGTAGGTTGCGAACTCGAGGGCCTCAATCCTTCCTTCGCGGGCGAGCCTCTCGCCCAGTTCTAGCATGAAGTCGTGGAGCTTCCTCCCGTAGCCCCTACCCCTGTAG
Source organism: Thermococcus sp. (assembly GCF_026988555.1). Lineage (NCBI taxonomy): Archaea > Methanobacteriati > Methanobacteriota > Thermococci > Thermococcales > Thermococcaceae > Thermococcus > Thermococcus sp. The sequence continues at coordinate 4,552 of NZ_JALSLB010000018.1, forward strand.
TCCGGGTGAACTCTGAGGCCTTCGAGCCAGCCGACCTTCCCGGGGAGAAGCGTCATCTTCGCCGTGCCGATAACCTTCCCGTCCATTTCGAGCACGTAAAAACCACCATCGCTAAGCCACTCTTCAAAGACCCTCGCCAGGTAGTCATCTCCTCCCCACGTCAGCCTTGCAATCTCCTCGATGAAGGGTCTATCCTCTGGTCTGGCTTCCCTTATCAGGGATCCCATACTATCACCTGTTACCTGATTAGAAAAAGGCTTTTAAGCACCTTTCGTTATTACGTTTGGTGGTGTTAATGAATCGCCTCCTCGCACTCGCCGTTGCGTTACTCATCATTTCCGCCTCCCTCGGCTACGCATACCACGAGAAGAGGGCGGAGGTTGATGATGCTGAGAGGGGCTTAATCGCGGTCTCCAACACTGCCCTGTTCTGCCTGACGGACATAGATGCACTCGAAACGATGCTCGAAAACAACGCGAGCGATGAAGCTGTGAGGGAAAGGGTGAGCCGGTACGCCCACTGCGCCTGGGTATTGAGTGAAGCGTCCTTTTCGCTCTACGATATCACCGGGGAGGAGAAGTACTGGAAGCTTCACGTTGCATCTGCAAACCTCGCGGATTACTTTAACCACGCCAGGAACAGTGAGAATCCGAGGGAACTCGTGGCCAGGAATCTGGACGTCCTCCTGAGGATTGACGACGAGATTTCAGGGATATACCGGCCGTGGACAACGGGCAACGTCACCAAAGACATGACCGACAATCTCCTCAATCTGATGGAAGGGTTCTCGTGGTGAAGGCTAAGAAGAGGGTGGCAGAGACCCCAATAAGGAAAGCCCCCATGGAGAGGTTCAACGTTGCAATGCCCTCTCCTATCAGCCACGCAAAAGCCACCTGAGACAACGGAATCACCAGCGTCGCGAGGGCGTCAAAAACTCCCCTCGCAGTTCCGAGGCTCTCCAGAGGGATGAGCTTCTGCATTAAACTGTCGAAGGAGACGTTGAGGAGCTCCCCACCGAAGCCGAGGATGGATACTGCAGGAAACAGCGCTACCACCGAGGGGACACCAACGATGAGGAGCGCGGTGCTCTGGAGTAGCATTCCCGCGACCAGTGGTCGTTTTAAACCGGCTCGCCTTCTCCTGGCTAAGTAGGTCAGCCCTGCCATCGCCACGAGGCTTCCGGCCGTTGTGAGAGACTGGAGAAGGCCGTACAGAACCTTGCCCTCCTCAAGTTCCCTCAGGGCTGAAAAGACGAATATCCTGAAGGAGCCGAGGGCGAAGTTGAAGAGTAGGACCGAGGCGAGGATTCCAACCACGAGGCGATGGCTGATTTGCAACCGCTCCTCCTCCCCCATTTCAGTAGTCCCCTCGCGCCTCACCTCGACGTTGAGATACGGAACCAGCGTGAGCGCGCCGATTAGAAGGAGAACCGCGTCGAAGAACATTGCCCTAATTCCGAAGCGATACGCCAAGAACCCCGCCAGCGGGAACCCCGCCAGCGAGACCCCGTTACCCATGGTCGCAAGCGCCGCGTTCAGTCCCTGAAGCTCACTCTCGTCGAGGGTCATCGAGGCTACCAGCGAAAACCCGTAGTAGCGGTGGAGGATGTCCAGAGCGGAGATGCCCGAGACTATGAGGTAGAACGCCCAGACGTTCGAGGAGAGCGGCACTATGAGAACCGCCAGAAATGCCTGAAGTATGAGCGCGAGAAAGGCCAGCCTCACCTTTTTGGCCGTTCTGTCGAGAGTTCTCCCGAGGATGGGGGGAAGGACAACCCACGGCAGGTGCGTGAAGAGCGCAAAACCGCCGATGCTCACCAGCGAGCCCGTCCCCTCCAGCAGGCTCCAGGGTAGGGCGACACCCTCGATTGCATCCCCGATGATTCTAAAGGATGATGTGAGCATGTGCAGGCGGTAGAGGGTTCGCTTCATGGTGTGGAGTTAAGGGGAGGGTTTAAAAGAATTATGAATCAAAATTCATACGGGATTTAAAATGGGAACGTGGGACTTTGACAGCTGGGCCGAAAGCTACGACGAGGACGTAACAGCGGAGGACTGGATACACAAGGATTACTGGAAGGTCTTGAAACTCGTGGCCGAGCGGGCTAAAGGACTCGTCCTTGATGTAGGTTGCGGAACCGGAAACATCCTGCGCTTTCTTAACTCCGAGAGCTACGTAGGCGTTGAGCCCTCCGCCGGGATGCGTGAAAGGTTCGGGGAGAAACACGGCTTCGAGCCGCTCGACAGCCACTTCCTGGCACTTCCCCTGCAGGATGGAGTAGCTGACACCGTAATAACCACTTACGCCTTTCACCACGTGCCGGATGAGGAGAAGGAGGACGCGATAAAGGAGATGCTTCGGGTTCTAAAACCGGGCGGAAGAATTGTCATCACCGACGTCATGTTTGAGTCCGAGGACGAAAAGGCGAGAATAGGGAGGGGGTGGTCTAAAGGAGGAGATAGAGGACGAGTACTTCACGACCGTTGACATGCTGCGGAAAATCTGCACAAAACTGGGATTGGAGTGCCGGTTTGAGAGGGCGAACCGCTACATTTGGATTGTTGGAATGGTCAGCTCACGTTAACCTTAACGACCGCCCAGCTCCTCCAGCCGGCATCGGAGAGGGCAACGACGTAGAGGTAGTACGTCCCGGTTCTATCGGGCGTCACTTTGAGGATGAAGGACACACTTTTTCCGGGATTGAGGACTGCTTTTGAGGGAGTTATTTCGACCTTCAACCCCTCAACACTCTTCAACTTACCGCTCATGTAGCCCCATGAGTCTTTTGGATACCCTGGACCGAGGTAGGCCCTCAGAGTCACGTTTCCCGAGTAATGGCAGGTTTCGTTCCCAACGAAAAAAGCCTTCCCCTCAACGGTGCCACTGATTTCAGTACTCTCTCCAACGTGCAGGCTCACGTTCTCCTCCGCCAAACTTAGAATATGGGAGTTGAACTCGCCATAACCTGGATGAACGCAGGCCGTTTCGAGTCCGTGCCCTGAGCCTTTTGCATTTTTGGACTGTCCGTCCCTTGAGTAAGCCCACCCCCCAATGACCCCGCATAAAACTATCAGCACCAGGATTAGAATCATGAACCTCCTCATTGTTGTCATCTCCAATAGTTCCATCCAATTAGTGGTGTTCATGACTTAAAGTTTTCGATTGCCATGTTCTGAGGTAACGCCTCCTGCTCACCCCTGACCGGAAAGACTAAAGGATTGACCACCCCATCCTTAAACATGCCTGACGATGACCTCACCAGGGAAGTTCGGGAGCTCAGGAGGGCACTTGAGGAACTAAGGGAGGGCTTCGCAGTGGTCTCCCAGATGGCGCAGGCATATCTTAGGCTCATCAACATATACGCCCAGTACGGCGGACTTGGCATAGAAGTTGCCGTCCCTGAGATAAAGCATGACCCTATAGCGCGCGAAATCGTCCGGATTCTCTTCGACCTGAAGAGGGCCAACGTGAGCCAGATAGCGCGGGAGCTGAAGGGGAGGCGCGGAAAGGCCTCACGGAACACCGTTAGGGCAAAGCTGAGAGAGCTGGTTGAGCTTGGCATTGTCGTTGAGGTTCCCGGCGAGAGGGGGAAGGCCTACGCCCTCTCAAAGCGGGTGGTCAAAAAGTGGCTCGAAATGATCGGAATGCCGATTAGGCTTGACCGCACTAACGATTACTGAGGTGGTTGATATGGTGGACGAAAAAGCTGGAGTTAAGAAGCTGGAGGAACTTTTGGATGAGGTAACGGAAGGGATAAGGAACGCAAAGACCGAGGAGGAGGTTGAGCTCCTCAAAAAGAAGGTCGAGATCGTGGAAGACCTCATCGAGGCCTACGAGGGCGACAAAGACCTTGAGAAAATACCAGCCATCATGGACAAGGTCGGTGACATGATGGAGGACCTTCTCGAACCCCTTAAAGAGCTCCTTAACGAGCTGTACAGCCCGGAGAGGGTCCAGGCTATGGGCAGGAGTGTGGCCGAGTTCTACAAGAACCTGGCCGAGGCCGGGATGGACAAGGATGCCGCCCTTGAGCTGACGAAGGAGTACATGGACGCGATAAACCCTGGAAAGAAGCTCATGGAGATGCTTGGTGGCGTGCTGAACCACGGAAAGGAAGAGGGTAGGTGGGTACCGGAGACCAACGTTCATGGAAGCAAAGGATCGAGGAACGGTGGAGCGGAGTGATATCTTTCCTTAAGTTCTTTTTTAGGCTTCCCTACCTTCTCTTTAAGCTTGCCGGGTTAATCAGGATAACGAGTCGGGCGAAGGCACTGTTCAGGAAGACTCTTCTTGAGGAGGGACTCCCCAGAGAGGTAGCCGACGAGCTGGTAGAGGAATTTGCCCCCAATATTGTGAGGATGTTGAGGTAGGGGTATTCAAAGTACCTCTGAAGAACGCTCTCAGGTCCTTTCCACCCAACCTCTCCGCAAGCTCTCTGAACGTTCTGAAGTCTGCGTTTTCAGTTTCAACAACCGCCCTCAACAGGTCGTAGAATGAATCACCCATTAGTTTGTGGAGCTCATGTAGGATAAGCGCACCCTTCGTGTAAGAAAGCTTCCAGAGGCCGAGCTTTCCCCATTCCGGAGGCTTAAACCTTTTTGCCTCAGGAAACCGCTCGATGAAAGCTTTATAGCTTTTTTCGCAGGTTCTCCATAAAGCGCCTGAATGCATCTTTCCCGTGAATCCCTCTAATCGCGAGGGCCGTCAGGTAGTTCGCGAAGGCTTCATCAAAGAACCTGCTCAAATGTGCCTCCGTCGTCGCCCTCAGGTTCCATAGGCGGGCCAGCTCGTGGTAGATGTTGGCAGGAACCTCTGTCCGCAGAGAGCTTCCTGAGACGAGCATGTAACCTTCGCCGGCCTGCCCGCCGTAGTTTTCGGGCGTCTCGATGATCGTGTATTTAACGGCCCTTCGCCCTAAGAGAGAGGAGTAAAAGTCGTAGGCCTTTTTGAGGAGCTCAACCGTTCTTTCAACTTCCTCTTCACTGAGGACAAATAACTTGATGGATTTTCCTCGATAATCTTGAAGGGGGCTACGGCAATGTCGATCCGGTTGGTTTCTTCGATTTCGAGCCTATTCCCGCGAATTTTTCCACCGAAGGCAACCGTTAGCTCCCCAGGGATGCCCGCGACGATCATCTCCGCGTTGAACTCCGAACCCCCGACAGACTTAACGAGGCTTTCAAAGCTCTGCTCTGCAGGAATCTTTTGCCTTTCAGGATTATCGGCCCCATATTCACCACCTCCCCGTGAGTTGGGTGATAACCATCTCTCCGCCCCTAACACCGAGCGCGAGGCTTTCACTTAAGACCTCCACCCATCCGTCGTTCCAGAGCTCCTTTACCTTTGGCTCCCCTTCCCCGGAAACCTCGACCACAGCGGCGTTTCCGTTGAGCTCGCCCCCAACGAGGAGCCTATCTTTTGCGGGCAGCAGGGAAGTCGCGGCTCCCTCACCGGGCTTGATTTCCCGCTCTCCAACCCTGACCCAGAAGTTTTCCCCGCGGTAGCCGGCCAGGACGAGCTTTTCCTGCCAGCGGTAGGCGGTGAAGGCTATTCCTTCTGTGAGGGTTTCCTCGCCGAGCGGCTCGCCGTCTTTGGTGAGCTCGAAGGCTTTGACCTTCCAGCCGTTCTCTTTAACGCTTCCGATGAGGAGAAGGGAATCCTCAGACTGAAGCAGAGCGGTGAAGACGGCATCCTCCCAGCTTCCAAACTCCCTCAGCCAGAGGAGCTCTCCCTCGGGGGAAACCTTCCCGATAAGGAACCCCTTGTCTCCGGGCCTTCCGGTTTCACCTGCGATGAAGAATCCATCTCCCGCGGGGAGGATCGAATAGACCGCCCCGTTGTTTCTAACGTTAAGCTTCAGCTCCCAGAGGACATTCAGGCTCTCGTCGAGCTCCGCCAGATAGGCCCTCCAACCATCTCCTCCGTCGGGGGTAGCCCTCCCTTCGACGGCCCCTCCGATTATGTAGCCGTCATCTAATTCCGCTACGCCCTGCCCCTCCCAGTCGTTTTTGCCGGCCAGAAAGCGGGTTTCGACGATTTCCTCTCCGTTAATCCTCGCCAGCATTATCCTGTAGTTCCTCCCGTCGTGGACGGTTCCAACGAGCAAATCGCCGGCCAAAGCTATCGGAACGGTCTCGGTGCCGAGGGAGTAGGTTCTCATCTGGGCACCTCCAGAATTACAACCGGAAAAAGTTTTTAAAGTTACCTGTGAGTTAAAATTCAGACGAGGTGTAGGGGATGGAGAATTCCCTCAGAGATGCCCTCGCAGTTTTTGGAGCAGTCTTCTTGATAGCCATCTTCTTCCTCCCGGCTTATTACATCGGACCGCTTTACTTTCTGCTCGTGGCTGTTTACCTCACTGTGCTCTACTTGGTTGAGAAGCTCGGTTTCGGAAAGACCGCTGAGAGTGTAGTTGATGCCGTTCTCTTCATCGTTGTCATGTCACTAATCCTGAAGGAGAAGGGAGAACCCCTCTGGCAGGGGCTCGCGATCGGGGGGATTATTCTCGCACTTGAGTTAATCAAAAGGCATCTCCATAGAGACGTGGCTAAGGAGGTGGGGTGATGAAGGCTCTAAAGACCTTTTATTCCAGGGCACTTAACGCCTTTAGAAAATCTGGAGGGACTGAGGAGGAGCTTATGTGGCTCACCGGTTCGACACTGGCCTTGTTTCCTGCCCACAGGGATGAGGTCAGGCTGAGGCTCAAAACCATGGAGGAAATCGTGCGGAGAGCAGAGGGGGAAATTCTTGACATTGGTTCCGGTTCCGGGCTGCTCGCCCTCGCGCTCTTCGAGAAGGGAACCGTCATCGGAGTCGAAAAGAGGGCAGACTTCTTTCCCCTCCTTCGGGAACTTGAGAACGGAGACCTTAAGTTTATCCGGGCGGACTTCCTCAGCGACGACGTTGGGCGGGACTTCGACACTGTGGTCTTCTCCTACGTCCTCCACGACCTTGAGCCAAACCCGTTCATAAAACGGGCCGCTGAAGTTCTATCGCCCGGTGGCAGAGTTCTCATAGGCGACTTCGACCTTAATGGGTTGAGAGAAAAGATAAAGGGGCTCACCGGGCTTTATGGGCTCCTCGTGAGTGAGGAGCTCATCCTCGGACGGGCAACGAGCCATGGCAGGGAGTGCGATGCGTTCCTGCTCGTTCTCAAAAAAACACGGAGGCTGAAAAATGAAGGTGGCACTAATCCCGATGAAGGTTGAGGTGGGCAACTTTGAGGCCAACTGGCGGGAGTTTGAGAAGCGCTTTGAGGAGACCCTGGAGCACGACCCTGACTTCGTCGTCTTCCCGGAGTACTGCCTGACGGGTTTTGAGGAGTGGGACTTCAGCGGGGCGGAGCTTTACGATGAAATTGTGGGCAGGGTGAGCGCGCTTGCAAGGGAAAACTCGGTCTATGTAATCTTCGGTCTTCTCGAACCCTACAAAAACTGTGTCTACAACTCGGCCCTTCTCATAGGCCGGAACGGCGAGGTTCTGCTGAAGCACCGCAAGTTCCAGGAGCCCATGAAGTTCTGCACCGGCAACACCGTGAGAGCAGCAAAGACGGAGTTCGGAAAGCTCGCGATAATCATCTGCGGCGACCTGTACAACAAGCGCATACTGAAGTGGGTGAAGCGGAAAAAACCGGACTTCATCTTCGTGCCGATGGAGTACTCACCGGACTACGGCGAGCTGAACGAGGAGGACGTTGAGGCAATGGGAGAGAGGGTTAAGCTCCTTGGGGCTAAGACTTTCGTCGTGAACAGCTATCCGCTCGGCGGCGCATGGGTCTTCGATGAGGAGGGAGAGCTCTTAACATATGTGACAGATAATGAGCTGCTCGTCTGGGGATAATAAAAAGATAAAGAGATTCTCAGTGAGTTAATCTGCGGAAGTAGCTCTTCATTGCAGGCCAGTTGAGGGCAAGATGCACCACAGAGAGTCCGAAGAACGCAAAGCCCAAATATATGTGCAGTGTGTCCATCAGAGACACGGGCAACGAGACTCCCAGTTTTGCGGCGAGGGGCCCTATTAGAAGGAAGACACCGCTTATGCCTGTTATCAGCCAGAGGACAAAGAGCACTATCGATACCCACATTCTCAGCGTTGTGCCCATTCTTTCACCCCTTGACAAAAGTTTTGCCATTGACTGATATTTCGTAGGCTTTCCATTCTCCATTCTCGTATGTGGCCTTTACTTCGACTTTTTCTCCGACTTTGAGAACGGCAAACATCTCTTTCCATGTGTATTCTCCGCCTTCTTCATCCGTCCATCTCCCCCTGATGAACACTTTGGTTGAGTTTACCAGAATATAGCGCCCTGCGGTGTTTACCTCCTCGATGTTTCCCGATATTACTTTCTCACTGGTGTTCAGCTCAGGAATCTGTGTTGAGGTGTTGGCAAGATTTTCCTCGGATGGTGCTCCCACATAGAAGCTAACCGTTACCCTCTCCTCGCTACCGTAAGGACATCCGCTTCCGTATTTGAACACAACATCGAGCGTTCCGTTTCCAAGAACTTTAACGGTGTACTGCTTAAAAGCTGTATACTGGTCGAGGAGTTTGGTTTCGCTTTCATCAACAATCTCAACGTTGGTGGGATTCTCTGCTATTATCTTCCAGTCTGAGTACGGACACGGCTGGGCATGTTTGAATTTGACAGTAACGTTGAGCGTAACTTCCATCCCTGCATTTGGCACATACGCTTTGGCCGGAACGACACAGAGGAGATCAGAACCTTCGTGTGAAATAGCTGAGCCGATGTAGTAGACACCATTTGAAACTGCGGTTTCGTTCTGAGCTTGGAGGGATGATGAGCCTTCAGGGCTAATGTTTTCCTCCGCAATCCTGACTGCAAAGGGCAACGCCATTATTATAACACATATCGCAAAAGCCACCATTATTCTGCGTTCCATACCTCCACCACCAAAGTTATTCAAGGAGTCCTGCTATTTTCCTTTCAGGATTTCTAAACTTAACAAAAAGATAAAAAGAGCTCAGGGCTTGCCCCCTTTACCCCCGCCGGTCTCCATCGGGCTGTTGATAATCTGCTCATATTCATCCTTGGGGAGAATCTGCGGTTCATAGGTAATTCCCTTCTTCTCAAGCTGGCTTACGAATGCTCTCAGGTGGTTCCTTGAACCCATCATGAGGTTCTCATAGACCGTTATGATATCCACCTTGTCCGTCATTGAAATCCACTTCTGTAAATCCTCTATATCCGTCTCCTCGATGAGGGCACCAACTTTAAGGGCATCGACTTCGCTCTTCATTCCCATCTCCATGAGCTGGTTGTAGAGCTTCTGGAGCTCTTCGTTCTGGAACTCTCCGATTCCCTCACTGGCCGTTGGATCGGTCAGGTTGTACTTCGATAGAAGCATTCTCACAGACTCAACGTGGGTGGTCTCACTCTTGGCTATGTTGCTGAATATCTGAAGACCCCATTTTTCGTAGAGCTTTGTGTAGACGTCGTGTGCTAACTTCTCCTCCTCGACCATGTAGACCAGGCCCTCCTTTTCCTCCTCTGTTAACTGACCCGCCGGAATTGAGTCTATGTATGCCTTAAGTTCACTCGTTCCTACGTTGCCATTCTCGTTGACGTTCACAGGTATCTCGTCTTGGTTTCCTGTGCTTGAAGTCGTCTGTGTGCTTGTTGTTGTCCCGGTGTTTATACATCCCGCTCCAAGGACGCCGAGAAACAGCGCCCCTATGAGGATCAGACCCAACAATCTCTTCATACCTTCCACCTCCATATGCAATTTATATGTTACATATGTCTGTTTCTTTATAAACCTTTCGGCTATACATTCCAATACATTTTAGTTCTTTCTTCGATTTAAAAGTTTCCTAAATAAAAATACAAACTTCAAGAGAATATTTAAAAGTTCATACTTCCAGCAGATTAAAGGTGGTTCCATGAAAGTCTTTCCGCTTGATGATAACGTCGCTTTCTCGCGGATGCCCATGAGAAGTGAACTGGACGAAGTTTCGAAGGTGTTTGATGCGGTGGTTGTGCTCGTTGAGGAGTACGCGCCCCCATATCCGCTCGAAGAGTGGAGAAAACGGAACGTTGAGGTTTTCCACAGTCCGATTCCGGACTTCTCGGCTCCGAGCTTGAACCAGCTCCTCGAAATCCTCCGCTGGATCGAGGCGAGGGTTGCGGAGGGCAAAAGGGTTCTGATCCACTGCATGGGCGGCCTCGGGAGGAGCGGAACCGTTGCCGTTGCCTGGGTGATGTACTCGGAAGACGTCCCATTGAGGGAAGCCTTGAGAAAGGTTCGCTCCCTGAGGTCGGGTGCGGTCGAGACGGAGGAGCAGATGGAGGTTCTGAAAGAACTGGAAATGCTCCTCAGAAGCCGTTGAAGGACACAACGTCCTCCAGCTTCTTCCTCTCGTACTTCGGCTTTGGGTCTGCTGGATAGCCGACTGGAAGTATTGTCTGGAGCTTGTATTCCGGAGGGGCCTTCAGGAGCTCTTCGATTGGCTTAGGGTTCGGTGGCGTGTAGGTCACCGTTCCGAGGCCGAGCTCTTCAAGCGCAAGGAGAAGGTAGCCGACGGCTATCCACGTTGACTGGAGCCAGTAGGGGGCCTTGGTGTGTCCAAAGACGAGGATCAGGTAGGGAGCCTCGCTCAGGAAGGGCTTCTCTGGCTTGAATCCCTTTGCGTTCAGCCAGGCCATCAGGTCGCCTTTGGTTCTGGAGTAGAACTTTTCTTCCTCGCTCTCGCAGAGCTCCCTTATCTTCCCCTTGAGCCAGTCGTCGTCCACAACCACGAACTTCCATGGCTGGGCGTTCATACCGCTCGGTGCTTCCTTAGCGGCTTTGATGGCCTTCATCAAATCTTCCTTCGGGGGCCTCTCTGGGAGAAACTGTCTGACGGTCTTCCTCCTCTTCGCCAGCTCGAGAACGCGCATGGCATCACCGGTTTCTCTTGGGCGGAAACGGATAAAAACGTTTAGACGTAGAACACCATGCCGTCGTAAGCCACGAGAACCTTATTCTCCCACCTCTTTCTTACGTACTCGGTCAGCTTAAGGAAGGGCAGGTTTTTGTGGGAGATGTGACTGAGGACGGTTCTCTCCGCGAGGGAAAGGCCTATCTCAGCCGCCTCGTCAACGTTGTTGTGGTAGGGGTCGTCGGTCCCTGGGGGATAGGTTGCGTCAACTATCGCCAGCCTGAGTGGCGCCTTCCCCATGAGGAACTCCCACGTCTCCTCTGGGAGGCCCTTGGTGTCGTAGATAAGGGCCACCCTCTTGCCGTCCTCCTCTATGAGGTATCCGAGGGTCTCAACCTGATGGTTGAGCTTTAGGGCGGTGATTCTAAGGGTGTCGAGTTCAACCCTCTCGAAGGGCCTTATCGTTCTCGGCTGGAGATTCTTAGGTTCGTTGAGGATTAACGCGTCTGCGTGTCCCTCTGGAGCGTAGAGCGGCGTTTCCATCGCCATCCATCTGAGCTTGTAGAGGCCGTAGATGTGGTCGTGGTGCCAGTGAGTGAGGAAAATCGCCTCCAGCGGAACGTTCAGGAAGTCCCTTATGTCAGTTCCAACGTCGAAGAGAACCGCTTTTCCCCTTTTGGTTATGATGGCCAGCGTTGAAGGCAACCTCTGGGCAAAACCGAACTTCCTTGCCTCGCTGCATGTCGGACAGGTGCATAGGTGCGCCGGAATCCCCTCGCTTCCACCGGTGCCGATGAAGTAGACTATCAAACCCACCACCTATTTCATGACTGTGAAATAGTCCCCTTATAAGTATTGTCACCAACTCAGGAACATGGGGTTCATAGCGGACATGATGCTCGGCCGGCTCACGAGGTGGCTCCGGCTGTACGGCTACGACACCCTCTATGGGATTGAGGATGACGACGAGATACTTCAAGTTGCCTTAGCTGAGAACCGGGTTCTCCTCACCAGGGATTCCGACCTTGCCGGGAGGGCGAGGAGGCTTGGCGTAAAGGTGATCCTGCTGGACTCAAACTCCTTTGAAGGTCAGGTTGGGGAGCTTAAGAAGCACGGCATTGAGTTCAGGGAGCTGCTTCCTTCCAATGCCCGCTGTCCGAAATGCAACGGTCTCATCCAGCCGGTTTCTAAGGATGAGGTTAGAGGTAAGGTTCCAGGGGGCGTCTATCAAAAATACGACGAGTTCTACATCTGCCAAAACTGCGGTCAGATTTACTGGCCGGGAAGGCAGTGGAGAGAGATGCTGAAAATAGACGAGAAGCTGAGAAGGGTTTAAAAGGTATCCATCCACCGTTTGGTGGTGTTGGGATGGAGTGGGAGGAGTGGAAGCCGTTCTATATGAGGATCGTCCGTGAGATGGGCTACTCCGTTGAGGAGGACAGAAGGGCCGCTCGAATCCTCAGGGCGCTCCTCCTCGAGGGGGACGAGTACATCCTGAGGGACGAACTGGCCGCGGTCGTGGAGAAGAGGGCCTACGTTTTCGGTTGCGGTCCGAGTCTGGAGAGGGCACTGGAGGAGCACGACTTCTCCAATGGGACGCTGATAGCGGCCGATGGGGCAACCTCTGCACTCCTTGATGCCGGCCTTCTTCCGGAGGTAATAGCCACTGACCTCGACGGTAGGGTTTCGGATTTAAAGCTCGCCAATGACCGGGGAGCGTTCATGGCCGTTCACGCCCATGGCGACAACGTGGATAAACTGACCACCTACGTGCCGTTCTTCTCGAGGGTTCTGGGAACAACCCAGACTGAACCGCTGGACATAGTTTATAACTTCGGAGGCTTTACCGACGGTGACAGGGCCGCTTTTCTGGCCGAAGGGCTGGGCGCGAGGGAGATAATTCTGGTTGGGTTTGACTTCGGCGAGACCGTGGGGAGGTGGAGCAAGCCCGGCTTGAGGGAGCACGCTCCGATATGGGAGAGCAAGAGGAAGAAGTTCGCGTTCGCGAGGGAACTGCTGGACTGGCTTGAGAAGAATGGAAAGGCGAGGATAGGGTACCTCACACCAAATCCTTGAGCTTTTTGACCTTTCCCGCCTTTATGTCCACGTAGCCTAGCTTTTTGAGGAGCTTCAGGGTTTCCTCCACCACATCCCTTGTGAAGTTGACCACCAGCGTTCCTTTCTCCGTGGGGATGGCTATCGGTGAGGCTCTGACGAACGCCCTGAGGAGATCCTCCGTGGGGACTTTGTCGTTCAGGCTCTTCAGAATCTCGCTTGCTAGGACAGCGCGCCCTACAAGGCCAAAATACACCCTCAAAAGGTAATCCTCGGGGAAGTATCTGCTCGCTATCTTGCCGAGGGTGTTTATCCTCTTCATGTCCAGCTCCAGTATCTCAAACTCATACTCCATCGTTAGGTCTGTGAGGGCGAACTGCCTCGCGAGCTTCTCCGCGCCCTCAGGATTGTGGACCAAGTTGAAGGGAAACTTGAACTGGAAGCGAAGTTTATCGACCTCAACTCCTTCCTTAAGCTTTATCGTGTCCTCATCGTACTCAATTGCCCCATTACCCGCTAGTTGGTCGAGAAGCTCGGCCACCCACGGCCCCTCCCGAAGAAGACTCTCGAACTTCTCCCCGACCTTAATGTGCTCCAGAAGGTGGTTGAGGCTCTCCCTAAAGGATATGAACCCCTCCATTATCGCCTCTTTATCCCCGGCGTCGAACGTCTCTATCCTTGACTGTATCTCACTCACGGTGCCCTCAAGCATGTAACCAACGAAGCTCTCGTATCCGAGCCTCTCGCTTACCTCGAACTTTATGCCCTCGGCCCTCAGGTCCTGAAGAAGCGCTTTCCTGAGTGATTCACTCTTCACCACGAACCTCATCTTATCACCTAGGGGGAAAGGCTAAAAAGCCTTATAGGTTTTTGCTTTCTGAGGTGGGGGCGATGGCTGAAAAACAGTACCTTCTGGACAAGACCCTTGAGGCATGGAAGGGAAAGAGGGTTGCCCTGTCCGTGAGCAACGAGCATTCGTTCACCGGGATACTCAACGACTTCGATGAGGAGGTCATCTTCCTGACCGACGTCAAGGACATTGCCGGCAACAAGGCGAGGGGACTTCTGGTTAAAATCGACGATCTGAACTGGATAATGCTCCTCTGAGGTGTAATCATGCGCGCTGTGGCCTTCGTTGGCTTTAAGAAGAGCGGGAAAACAACGACGGTTGAGGCCGTTGCCAAAGTGCTGAGGGATAGGGGTTACCGTGTTGCGGTAGCCAAGAGCATGCACGCCGATTTCGACCGGGAAGGGAGTGATACGTGGCGCTTCTCAAAGGTCGCCGATGCGGTCCTGGTTAGGGCGGGCGATACTGATGCGTTTCTATTCAAAGCCAAGGACATAAACGCCCTCTTCTCCATGGTAAACGCCGACTTCCTCCTGCTTGAAGGGTTTAAATCCATTAAACACGTTCCCATGGTTGTATGTGCGAGGGACGAAGACGAAGTCCGGGAGCTCAACGACGGCTTAGCTATAGCGGTGAGCGGGGTCATAACCTCAACCGGCATCGGGGAGATAGAGGGATTGCCGGTTATTGATGCAACGAGGGAGCCCGAGAGGCTCGCTAACCTCATTGAGAAGCGCGCCTTCATGTTACCCAACATAGACTGTGGCATGTGTGGATTCAAATGCACCGAGATGGCGAGGATGATAGTGAGCGGCGAGAAAACGCTCAAGGACTGTGTGGTTTTAAGCTCGAAGCCCAAAGTTACGGTGAAGATAGACGGGCAGGTTCTTCCAATGAAGGACTGGGTGCAGGAGCTTGTTGAGAAGACGATAAGGGGCATGCTGTCGAGCATGAAGGGCTACCACGAGGGAAAGAGGGTAGAGATAGTGATCAGGGACGGTTGAACTCAGACGACCTCAACCTCCAGCTCGTTGATTTCTTCGTCTTTCAGCACATACGCCCAGTAGTTTCCTTTCTCGTCAACTATCAACCAGACGACCGGCCAGAGTCTCATGCCCTTTAAATCCCTTCCGCTTGGAACCGGCGGGCACTTCAGATGAGAATGGAAGATGCCGACAACCTCAAGTCCCCTCTCCTCGGCCTCGTCGATGGCGGTCACCATCTCGACCGGCTCCATATCAAAAGCGGTTGGGGAGTTCAGCCTGTTGGGAACGAAGCGAACCTCTTCGACGATGAAGTTCCCGCCCTTCCACCTTCCGAAGAGGAAGCCGCACACCTCGACGGTGCTCCTTTCTGCCATTTTGATAACTGCCTTTAAATTATCTTGTTGGATTATCAGGCCAATGATTAAAACTCCCCCGTTAGACTTATAAAGCTTGGAGATGTGACGAAGTTTTGCCGGTGATAAGATGAAATGGGAACTCACCCTCCATGGCGGAACTCACCACGGGGAGAGAATAGTCTTCGACGCGGAGAGCATAGAAACTGCCAGGAAAAAAGCGTTTGAAGAACTAAAATCCAAAAATGCCATGGTGTTTGAGCTCGAAAAACTTGAATGAGTGCTCTCAAATGCTCTCTGTTGCGGGCCGTTTATGTACTTCTCTGTTCTTTGAACTCCCCGTGCTTGACGGTGCCCCCTTTTCATGCAAGTTTCTGTGCTTTGAAGTCTTTGTATGTACAGCAAAGCTTTTAAAGTGGTTTCAATGTCTTTCACTCATAGTGATACATGAGGTGAACGGCATGCTGGCGAGGATAGTCTACTACATGAAAGACTCCATCCCGAGGGAACAGATAGTGGTTACAAACAGCCTTGAGCGGGCAAAGAGGATGGCTTGGGACACCGCCAGAAAGCTCAGGGCAGTGGACTTTGAGGTTGAGATGATAGCTTAATCCAGATGGAGGCCTTTATCAAAACCCTCCCCTGTCAGGTACCCGTGCCTGACCAGCTTTCCATCCACGTGTTCATATACAAGAGGGATTCCTGTTGGAATATTCAGCTTCAGAACCTCCTCTTCTGTTAGTTTTTCTATGTACATAACGATGGAGCGGAGGCTGTTGCCGTGGGCGGATACGAGAACGTTTCTACCTTTTTCCAGCTCGGGAAGTATCCTCTCCTTGAGGTACGGAACCGTTCTGGCCGCTGTGTCCTTTAAGCTCTCGCCTTCTGGGGGAGAGATGTTATAGCTTCTTCTCCACAGATGAACCTGTTCGGCTCCGAATACCTCCTGGGCATGTTCCTTGTTCCATCCCTGCAGCTTTCCGTAGTACCTCTCGTTGAGTTGCCACGAGGTATACACCGGAACATACCGGGCTCCTTGTCTTCCGTGAACCCTGCCCCACTCTTTCATCTTGCCGTTTTCATGTTCTATCTTTGCAACTCCAGATGAACTTTTGCTCATCACAAGCATTGCCGTCTGAATTGCCCTTACTAATTCTGAGGTAAATACCACCCCAAATCTGTAATCCCTCAGTAGCTCCCCTGCTTTTAAAGCTTCTTCGATTCCCCTTTCGCTCAGGGGGACATCAACCCATCCTGTGAAAAGGTTCAGTTTATTCCAGAGGCTCTCTCCGTGCCTCAGGAGAACGAGATATGCCATCCTCCTGTCACCTCTCTGGGTTATACCGTCCTAATGGTTTTCCATCAGTGCTTTTAAATGCTACGCGGACGATTTTTGCGTACTATCCTATGGGTGAGATTTTTAAAAGAAAAGTTGAAATGGCGGGGGACACCCCGTTACCCTCCGGTCTTCATCTTCATATGTCGGTTTAGGGAACTGCACGAATGCTCGTTCGCTGGGCCACGTGGTCAACCGCGGGACTGCTTGAACTGCTCTTGTATCCTCCTGTAGTATTCCATGGTCCCCTCGCCCACGCTTGGACCGATCTTTTCGAGGGCTTTTTCAAAGTCATTCATCGTTACCTTGACTTTCCCCCTTATCTCGTCGGCCTTCATACCGGGCTTTATGATGCCATCCTGCAGGGCCCTGCGCATGGCGAGCATCGCAGCCTCTCTGACGAGGGCTTCGATGTCCGCTCCGGTGTAACCCTCGGTCCCCTTGGCGAGCTCTTCAAGCTTAACATCCTCGGCCAGTGGCACGTTCCTTGTGTGTACCCTGAGTATCTCCAGTCTGGCCTTCTCGTCTGGTGCTGGAACGAGTATGAGCCTGTCGAACCTTCCGGGTCTCAGCAGGGCCGGGTCCAAGATGTCCGGCCTGTTCGTTGCGGCTATGATGACGACTC
>NZ_JALSLB010000019.1 GCF_026988555.1 Thermococcus sp.
CTTAGAGCCTTGAAGATGTGGGGAGTTACCGTTCCCCCCGAAGGCCAGCCAATGAAGACGGGAGGCTGGAAGGTTATCCGCTACAATTATTTCACAAGTTCCAAAAGTAGCGAATAACCAGAACGGTCTTGCTATAATATTCACGTTCTACGCTCTTGGTGAGTTCACGAGCTCCGTGTTGAACCTTTCCATTCCAGGCAGCGTCATCGGCATGCTCTACCTCCTTGCGGCACTTCTTGGTGGTGCTGTGAAGCTTGAGTGGGTCGAGAACGAGGCCGAACTCTTCGTGAGGAACATGAGCGTTATGTTCATCCCACCTGGTGTCGGGATAGTGACCTACCTCGGTCTGTTGAGGGTCCAGGCCGTCCCCGTGTTCGGTGCGCTTGTGCTGAGCTTCATCGCGACGCTCTTCGTAACCGCAAAGACCGTTGAGTTGACGGGGGGAAGTGAATGAGTCCCTTTGGGATAACGCTGACCCTGGTGGTGTTTTACGTCTTCTCCGAGATTCATGCGAGAAGGAGGACATTCTACACGAATCCGGTGCTCCTCTCGATAATTACGGTGGCCTTTATACTCCGTTGGCTTGACGTCCCCTACGGAAGTTACATGAGCAGCGCTGGTATCCTGAAATTCCTTCTCGGCCCTGCGGTCGTGAGTCTTGCGGTTCCGGTATATAAGGGCAGGGGCACCATAAAAGCCTACGCGAGGGAGATAACACTTGGAACAACCGTCGGTGGAACGGTTGCAATCCTCAGCGCATTCTACACCGCAAAATACCTCGGGGGCAGTGAAGACGTTCTCCTGAGCATCGCCCCGAAGAGCGTCACAACGGCAATAGCGATAGGGATAAGCGAGAAGCTTGGCGGAATCCCGTCGCTGACGGCAGTCTTCGTCATACTGACTGGTATACTCGGAAACGCCATCGGCGTCGAGTTGCTCGGCGTCTTTAGGGTGAAGGATAGAATAGCGAGGGGTCTGGCAATGGGGGTAAGCTCCCACGGTCTAGTACCGCAAGGGTGATCCTTGAGGATGAGCTTTCAGGTGCCGTCAGTGGCCTTGCCATGGCCCTTAACGGGGTTTTTACCGCCTTTGTGCTTCCCTACCTCATCCAGATCCTCAAGTAGGCATTCGTTTATCCTTAACCTATCCCTGGAATCCAGAAACAGCGTGAAGTCCCTTCTGGCCACCCGGTCGTGGATGGGCGCGTTCTCAACGAGGAACGCTATGATCTCGGCGGTGCTGTAAGGTACTTTGATCCCGAGCAGGTCTGCTTTTTTGAACAGCCTATCGGGGACCGCGAATATATCCTCGCCCCTGCGGACGTCAACGCTCATCTTGGAGTTTATCTGCTCCCAGAGCAACAGCGTGTTTCTGGCTTTCTCTATTTTGTCCATCGCTCTCCGCTCAAGGATGCTTATGTTGGCCCGGCTGGTTCCCAGAAGCTCCGCGATTTCGCTCTGTTTCAACCCCCGAGCACGCAGCCGGAGGATCCTAACCTGCTGCTCGGTCAGGAACGTTTTCGCAACCATTTTAAACACCTGAGTTTAACAACATTCCAAAGATTAAAAACTTTTCTTCCATCCTGGCGGTGCTCAAAACGGTGTTAGGCTCCCGAAAATGGTTGGACGACCAACTGTGGGTTGTCTAGAGGTTGCATCATGTTGTATAGAAGTTGCGATGGTGGGGGCACGGGGATTTGAACCCCGGTCCGCGGGTTTCTCCGGGTCAGAGCTCCAAAGGCTCATCCCCAAATCAGCAAACCCGCAAGTCCTCATACCTCTGGAGCCCGCGATGATGGACCAGGCTACACCATGCCCCCATCCGGCTTAACCTACCCAAGCCCGGTTTATAAGTTTTGCTGTCCCCACCCGATGATGATGCCACCCACTATCATGGCTAGTCCGATCACCGTTGCGGGGGCTATGCTCTCCCCCACGAAGAGGGAGATGAAGAACAGGCTGAGGAAAGGCACTAAGTAAGCTAAGTTCGATGCAAACGCAATATCTCCCTCAACGGCCCTGTACCAGAGGAGGAAAGTAACCCCCATCTCGAACATGCCGACGTAGATCGCTCCGGCGAGCCCTTCAGCGGGAGGAACCTTAAACTCACCCGTTGCAAGGATGACGATGGATACATAGGCAAAGCCGAAGAGGAAGTTCCAGAACATCTTTTCGACTAACTTTCTCCCATCGCGCAGGTTGAGGAGCCAGTAGGATGCCCATATAACCGCGCTACCGAGGCCGAGGGCAACACCTATTGGGTCCCTGAAGTTCAAACCCGCAACGTCTCCCTTCATGGCGACGACTAATGCTCCAAAGAACCCTAGTAACAGGCCGAAGGCTGTCCCCGCCCCGGGTCTCTTTCCGAGGAAGGGAATAGAGAGAAGGACGAGGATCAGCGGCCAGGTGTAGTTGAGCGCCTGCGCCTCCTGTGCAGGCAAGCGGTCGTAGGTCGAGAAGAGGACGGTGTAGTACATGAATGGATTTATCAGGCCCAGGTAGGCCGAGCGGAGGTTTTCCTTTCTGCGGGTGAACTCCCTCGCGTAGATGACTCCAAAGAGCACGAGCGAGGTTAGGGACGCGTAGAAGAGGAGCTGGAGAGGGCTCATGTAGCGGAGTGAGAGCTTGAAGGCACTTGCGACGGTTGACCACAGGAGAACTGCACCGACGGCGTGTTTTTTGGACATGATGTTGAAAAAGCCGAATGGAGATAAAAGGCTATCGCTCCATCAGAACACGCTCGATTACCGGATCGATTATCCTGTACCTCTTCTTGTTGTCCAAGCTGAAATTCGCCTCGATCCAGCTCATCTTTTCAAGGTTTCTAATCAACTCAGCGAGACGAGACTTCGGGACGTTCTGGCCTTTTGAGGCAAGGTAATTCCTTATGAGCTCCCATCTGTTGTGTCCCCTGGCGATGGCCTCAAGGATCAGCACGTAGCGGGGGCTCCTCCTTTCGAGCTCTTTCAGTTCCCCGTTGAGAAACCCTTTGGCCCTCTGGAACACGTACTCCAGTGAGCTTCTGAAGTCTTGGGTTTCGGAGTATTTTCTCCCGAACTCCACAAGCCATCCAGGCACACCATCGAGAAAACTAACTGCACCCTCAATGACCTCGCCGGGAACGTCCATTCCTATCTCCGAAAATCCCCTCCTGAGGAATTCTATGGAAAGCTCCTTTGAGAACGGTTTGAGAACCACTTCCCTGTGGGACCTGCCGTAGAGGGGACTTTCGTAGTTGTCTATCCCAAGAAAGTCGTGTAGGAGTCCGACCTCGGAACCGCTCAGTATGAACCGCAGATTATCAAGGTTGTCGTAGGAGTAAGCCAGGAGCGCCAGGAACTCCTTTCCGCCCCTTGACCCGTGAAACCTTAGGTATTGGGCCTCATCGATACCGATGACCGCGCCAACGTCATTCAAAGCCTCCAGAACCATGGACACGCGAACCTCCCGGGTCAGCTCGATCCTGACTCCAGAGAGGGAAACGCCCCTAACGTGTCCAAGGGCCTCAAAAACTTTCCCTCGAACGGTCCCCCTAAGGCCATTCAGAGCGCTTTCAAACTCTCTGATGAGCGATTCGGAGGTTATCCATCCCCCTGAGTCAAAGTACATCTTCCGTGCATCTATATAAACGCCGTTTTCGAGCTCGTTCAGTGTTACCCGGAGCAGTGAGCTCTTCCCGACCCTGCGTATGCCCAGGAGAAGTGTTAATGGCTCTTTGGTGTTGGTGAGCTGCTCTATTTCCTTTTCTCGGTCAAAAAGCTCCTCCCTCCTTTTCTTCGGTCTCGGGTCGAACAGCATAGGTAATGCCCCCGTTACCAGGTAACGGTACCGTTACCTAAAAGGTTTTTGGAAAAAGAAGAGGAAAAATCACTCCTCCCTGAATGCCCCGTACTTCTTGGGGTCGTAGAAGGGCGGAGCAACGGTCACGGCTTTCCTGGGCTTGCCCCTTATCTCTATCTCCAGCTCGACGCCTGGCTTGGCGTACTCCTCCTTAACGAAGGCTATTCCGATGCCGATTCCGAGGAGCGGGGAGCTGGTCCCGCTGGTGACCTCTCCGATGAGCTCGCCGTCCGCGCAGACCTTGTAGCCCTCCCTCGGGATGCCCCTGTCCATCATCTTGAAGTGCACCATCTTCCTGCCGGGGCCGCGCTCCTTCTGCTTGAGGAGTGCCTCCTTGCCGATGAACTCCTTGTCCCAGAAGATAGCGAAGTCGAGGTTGGCCTGGAGCGGGGTAACCTCGTCGATGTCCGTGCTGAGGAGCTGGAGCTCCTTGGTCTCGTTGCCATAGAGCGTGTAGCCGGCCTCAAGCCTGAGGGTGTCGCGAGCTCCAAGGCCAGCTGGCTTTATCCCGTACTTCTCTCCGGCCTCGAGGATTCTCTCCCAGACGTGGAGAGCTTTCTCCGGCTTTCCGCGCTTACTCTCGTCCGGGTGGTAGGGGTTGGCGTCCTCAAAGTAAACCTCCCAGCCGTTCTCGCCGGTGTAGCCGCTCCTTGAGAGGAGCATCTTGATTCCATCGAGCTCGACCTCTTTTGCTTGGAACCACCAGAGCTCGTTGATGTCGATGCCGAAGAGGTCCTTTGCGAGCTCCCTTGCCTTCGGGCCCTGTATCGAGAACATGACCATGTCGTAGGTCTTGTTCTCAATCTCAAGGTCGAGGTTACCGAACTTCTCGATTCCGCGCTTTATGATGTTGAACCAGGCCTCGAGCTTCTCGAAGGCATCGCTGTCGCAGACCATCATGTATGTGTCGTTTCCTATGTTGAAGATGAGGGTTTCGTCCTTAACAGCTCCGCGCTCGTTGAGAACGAGGGTGTAGGTTCCGCTTATTGCGGGAGGTCTGCTTATATCGTTCGTCGTGACGTACTGAAGGAACTCCAGTGCGTCCTTACCGCGGAAGATGAACTCACCCATGTGGGAGACGTCAAAGATGCCGATACCGTTCCTAACGGCCATGTGCTCCTCCTTTATGCCCGAGTACCAGATGGGCATCTCCCAGCCAGCGAACTCCTCAACCTTCTTTGCGTGCTCCTTATGCCAATCGAAGATGTGAACCCTCTTGACCATGGTCATCACCGTTAAAACTTCCACCTGGACGTTATAACCCTTTTCACTCAACGTGCCTTATGGCCTCTGCGGGCCTCAGTTCGGCGGCCTTCTTCGCGGGGTACACGCTCGCTAGGATACCTATGATTAACGTTACCCCGAAGGCAACCGCGGCGACTCGGAGATCGACGACGGGGTTTGGGAGACCGGGCGTCTTGGCTCTGAGCACCTCAACCACAACATCAGCCAGCACCACACCAGAGGTGAAGCCTATGGCGCCGCCTATCAGTGTCAGCATCATGCCCTCCAGGAGTATCATCTCTAGTATGAACCTTTTCTTGGCCCCGAGGGCTCTGTACGTCCCTATCTCACGTGTCCGCTCCATAACTGAAGTTAAAAGGGTGTTCACAACGCCGAGGGCTCCAACGATGAGTGATATGCTCCCTATCCCGAGGAGGAGGTTGTTGAGCATCGTTTCTATCTTGAGAACCACATCTATGCCCTGGCGCTCGGTTATGACAGTGGCCGTCGGGAGCAGTCTCTCTATCTCGTCCTTGACTTGGTTGACGAAGGTGACGTCATCCACCCAAACCTCAACGAAGCTTACCTTTCCTCCCTCGTTGTACATCTGCTGAGCGGTTCCGAGTGGGATGAAGACGCTCGTGTCTATGAACCCTCCTATGAAGCTCTGGCCGCTCTCCTGAAAACTGCCCGATACTTTAAACTCCCAGGGCCGTCCGCTTGCGTCGTAGAGCTTTATAGCCTGCCCAGGCAGTATCTGCCAGTTGAGGGTTCCTCCGCTTTCTTTCTGAATCCTCCCGTTGGCCAGGGAATAACCTAGGAAAGCCTTGAAACGTGAGCCCTGGGGTATGAACTGCCCGCGCTGTACTGGGGGGCCGGTCAGGGCGTAGAATCTCTGAGCGTCTCGTGGTACGATGCCCATAACCGTGACGGGGATCTCCCACCCCCTGTACTCCATCACCGTAAATTTGACGAGAACTGGGTTTAAGGCCTCAACGTGGCCCAGCTTCCCTATATCATCCACAACGCTCTGGTTGAGGGTGTCTGTCCCTATCGTCCATATGGATGCTCCCATCCCGGGGAGGACTATCACGACGTTGCTGGTGCTCTGAAGGGTCTCGGATATCGAGAGCTGGAAGCCCTCCGCTATGGCCACGAGGGCAGTTATCGAGGCTATGGCTATGATTATGCCGAGCATCGTGAAGAAAGTCCTGATCTTCCGTCTGTGCAGGTTTCTGAAGGCTATCTTGAGTATCTCCCTATCCACGCCCCCGCCTCCAGAGAAGGATCAGCACGAAAAGAAGTGTGACTGCTCCAATGTAATAGTAGGGGTATCTGCCTCTTTCGGGGATGTTAGAAGGTATCTGCAGATTTATCGTTCGGGTAAAACTCGTGAAGCTTCCGTTTGCGGTCATGTATGTGACCTTTACCTTCACCGGGTAGGTCCCCGCCCTGAGGGTCGAGTTGAGGACTATGAAGTTTATGCTGTCGTAATCTGTTGGCTCCACGCTCCCGACGTAGCGCTCCCCGAGGGGGAATAGCCCGAGCACCGGAGAGCTGACCGAAACTGTGACACCCCTGGCCGGGGCGTTCCCGTCGTTGGCCACGTCGACCTCGAAGTTGTACTTTCCATCGCTCACCCAGACGTTGCCGAAGTAGACCTTGAGCCTTGAGCTTCCCTCTGCCTGGACGCCAAACGTTGCCTCCTCCTTGTACGACACACCGTTTTTGTCCTCATACGTCACAAGGGCATAGAGAGGGTATATCCCATTTGAAACATCCTTAATCGCGAGGAGAAGCTTCCCCTCTTCTGTTTTGCCGACGGAGAGGTTCTCGAAGTACAGGGTGCTCTGGCGACCGATAGGGTAGATGTTTGGCTCCTCAACCTGGGTCTGGCCTGTTGGGAAGATTGAGTACGTCTGCTGACCTTCAGCCGGCTTCGTTGGAAGGAGCTCAACGCGTACGTGGTAGGCGGGGGCGTTTCCGGTGTTCTCCACGGTCAGGATAACGGTGAATTTGGAGGATGGCTCGACGGTTCTAGGGACGACGGTGAAGTTCTCGATGATAACCTTGGGGCGCTCGGCGTCGTTTACTGGAATTCCCACCTGAACCTCTTCGGTCTTGACGACCCCGTTCTCATCGCTGTACTCAATCTGGATGAAGAGGGGATAAACGTCTGGCTTGAGGGCCTTTGAGGCTATGAGTCGAAAGTGTAGAGTTTTGCCCTGGCCGGGGGAAAGCGGGCCGGTGTACTGTACAGGTCCCTGGAGGTACGAGGCGAAGGGAATCTCCTCCCCGAAGGAGGGAACCGTGACCGTCGGCAGGATGCTCTTCTGGGTGTTCTCCTGCGCCTGAACCACGGGCTGGGAGTAAAGGTAGACCCGAACGTACCTGGCTGCCTGATCCCCTACGTTCTTCACGGTGACGTTGAGGGCAAAGGGGGCGCCGACCTCAACCGTAGAAAAGCTCACGTTCCCAATAACCACCACGGTGCCTTGGACGACGGAGTAGAGGAGGTACCTCGGGACCAGTATCTTCATGCCGGCACTGGAGTTGGTGACGTTGTAGACGACTACGTCAACCTCGTGCCAGTAATGTCCTCCCCTGCCCAGGTACGCGTAATCGGTTGCACCGTTGCGGTGGTAGCGCATAAAGACCGTTCCGTTTCTGAAGCCCAGAACCGAGAGCTGGATAGGCCCGTAGGTAAAGGTAGTGTTGGCGTGCGCCGTTCCGTAGAAAACTGTGGCTGGACGTGAGTATATTGAGATGAGGGCCAGGGGGTTTTTAGAGTTCGCATTCTTAATGTAAACCAGATCAACCCGGATATCGCCGTAAGCGTAGCTCTGTCCTTCCGAGAGCGAAAACGTTACGGCTGTGAAGTTCCTGTTGTCCCGGAGTCTGAGGAGCACGACGGGTGGCCAGGTCTGGCCGTTGTAGAGGAAATTCATGACGGTGAGGGTGTAGTTTCCCACTATGACCGACTCACCGAGGCCGAGATAACCCTGGAAAGTTCTCATGTACGCGGGTTCTGAGGGGCCGGCCCCGAGCACGGGGGGAACGAGGATCAGGACCAAAAGGGTGATGGAGAGGATTCTTTTCACAGTTCGTCCACCTCGTAGAGTTTTCCGTCGCGTATCCTCAAAATCCTATCGGCCTCCCTGGCGACCTCGAGGTCATGGGTCACGACGACGAAGGTCGTCCCCTTTTCACGGTTGAGTCCCTTCATGAGGGAGACTATCTCCTCGGATGCCTTTGTGTCGAGGTTTCCGGTCGGTTCGTCGGCCAGGACTATGCTGGGTTCGTTTGCGAGGGCCCTGGCTATCGCCACGCGCTGCTGTTGGCCGCCGCTCATCTCCGTGGGTTTGTGGTTCTGCATGTTCGGGATGCCAACCATCCTCAGGAGTTCCATGGCCCTCCGCGTCCTCCTCTCCAAGGGGACCCCAGCGAGGATGAGGGGGAGCTCGACGTTCTCAAGGGCCGTTAGGATCGGTATGAGGTTGTAGTACTGGAAAACGAAGCCGATCTTTCGTAGTCTCATCTCCGAGAGCTCATCGTCGTCAAGACCCACCACCGGGATGCCGTCAACGTACAGCTCCCCAGAATCCGGGGTGTCAAGAAGCCCGAGTACGTTTAAGAGGGTCGTCTTTCCGCTGCCGCTCGGGCCGATTATGGCAACGAACTCTCCCTCACGTACCTCAAGGTTCGCACCCCGTAGGGCGGGAACCACCACACCCGTCCCCATGCGGTAGCTCTTGTACACGTCAACAGCTTGAAGGACAACCCTCTTCATGTTCATTCATTCGTCTGGGTGTTCTTAACACTTTACCCGGAATCCCTAAATAGGTTGAACCCGAAGTAAAAACAGGTGATGTGCATGTTTAGAAAGGTTTTGTACCCAACGGACTTTTCGGATGTCTCACTTCATGCGCTCAGGGAGTGTGTTCCGAAGCTGTTTTCGCTGGGCGCTGAGAGACTGTACCTTGTTCATGTGGTTGACATAACCGTGGTTGAGTTTGAAGCCTTCGAGCTGGAGGAGATATACCGCGAGAAGCTTGAGAAGCTGGCCGAGGAGCTCCGGGGGAGGGACCGGATGTAATCCCCATAGTGCGGCTGGGTATCCCCTCCGTTGAGATAGCCGATGTGGCCGATGGTGAGGACGTTGACCTCATAGTGATCCCGAACCTGGGGGAGAGTGCATGGAGGGTTGCATTTGTGGGAAGCACGGCCACTAACCTTGCTAGGTTGACAAAGAGGCCGGTTCTCATCCTCAAGTACCTCTCCAAAAACGAGGGCAAGTTTGAGCTACCGGTTGATTGTGCGGAGCTTTTCAAGCGCCCACTGGTTGCTCTGGACTTTTCCAATTGTTCGGTTAAGATACTATCCTCTGTTAAGGCCTTTGAGGATCTTGTGGAAGACGGCCTCCTTGTCCACTCCGTTGACTACGGCAGGGTTGAGGATCTAGAGCACAACATTCAGATCGCCAAGCAGAACCTTGAGAAGTCCCTCAGGGGCATTAAAGGGTCGTTCGGATACGAGGTACTTGTCGGTGCGGCATCACAGGCCATAATAGGGACCGCAATAGCAAAGCGCTCGACCCTGGTGGTGATAGGAAAGAAGGGCAGAAGCTTCATAAAGGATCTCCTTCTGGGAAGCACCGCCGAGAGGGTGATGAGGGACTCAAAACTTCCCGTGCTCCTAATTCCGTGTGACTAAGGTGCGCCCGATTGGGTCGTCGGGACCCGCAATGTCGTGACCTCAGACTGGAACGGCTTCCACATCAATGTTCAGTAGCTACCCTGTTGCCATCATCGGTCGTCCCTTTCTTTTCGGGCACTCTTATAAACCTACTCCCTCGTGCTCTCCCCGGTCATCACGGCACTCGCCACCATATGGGCCAGTCTGAGCGGCTCCGGTATCAGTCCGGTCTTTGTTGTAACCCTGACCACCTCAGCGGCGGTGCTTCTCTCAACACCGGCCGCCTGGATGTAGAGTTTCCTGGGGATGAGCTCAACGAGGGGTGGGGCCTTCCTGAGGAGTTCTATTCTCTCTTCGGCATCGGAGAAGTGCCGTCTCAGGGCTTCCTCCATGGCGGTTAGGTCCGGTTTTTTCCTGACGACTACGATGACTGGGAGGCCTGTCTTATGGTGGAGCCTCCCAACGTCGACGACGTTGAAGCCCGCGTATGTTATCCCCTTGAGCAGTATCACCCTGAGGTCTTTGAAGCGGGAACTCAGAACGGCATCTGCAATAACCCGGGTGGCGTCGGTCCCGTCTACTGTTATCCAGCGTGAGAGTACCCCCACAACCTCCTGTGAACCCTTCATAACGACACCAATCAGAACCGTCTTCTCCCGGTTTATCTTGGAAGAAAAGGAAAAAGTCCCGTCGTCAAAGCCCACCGCACGTATCTGCGGTTTTACCTTCCTTATCATCCAAGCACCTTCTCCATCCATTCAATGTACTCGTGATTCACCCTGTCCACGTCGATCCTCATGAGCAGGGGTGTTTTGTAGGGATGCATCCGCCGGATCTCTTCCTTGAGCTCCTTCCACTTCCCTACCTCCGTTTTTATGAGGGCCCCGATTTCTTCCCGCTCCACTACGTCACCGTTTTCGATGTACAGCGCATCGTGCTCCCGTAGGTTCGCGCACGCTATGATCCTCTTTTTGACGAGCTCCCCGACTATCCGACGGGCGGTCTCCATATCGGGGAACGTTGTGTAAACGAGTATCATCTCCATACCCATCCCCCGTTCCTTTATGGGAGGGAAAACTTAAATTCCTTTGGTCTTAGTGTTGTTCGAGGGGTGAAGATGCGGCGGGTAAGGGCTCACCTTAGAATACACGGTAGGGTTCAGGGGGTTGGATTCCGGTGGAGCATGCAGAGGGAGGCGAGGAAACTGGGGGTAAACGGTTGGGTGAGGAACCTGCCGGACGGCACGGTGGAGGCTGTTATCGAAGGCGATCCCGAACGCGTTGAGGCCCTGATCGGGTGGGCACATCAGGGTCCCGCTTTCGCCCGGGTAACGAGGGTGGAGGTAGAATGGGAAGAACCGGGGGACGAGCACGGCTTTATTGTGACTGGTTAGCAGCAATCCGTTCCATCAGTATCCTCTTGGGGCAGTACCTGACCTCGCAGTAGTTGCATACGTACTTCTCCTTGTCCCTCTCCGGTGTCCGCAGGATCAGCTTCTTGAATCCCTTGATCTCCTTCACCTTGACGAAGACCTCCGCCGGTAGCGTCCCGTCGATTATTATGTAGAGCTTCGTTGGTTCCTCACGGAGGTTCCTGCTGAAGATCTCCATCACGTGTATATCCTTTTCACGGAGCATTATCAGAACCTCTGAGAATCCGTCGAGGTACATCTCCTTCTCAAGTTCTACCTCAAGAACCTCCCACCCCATCAGGGGGGCCACGTTTATCAGGCTCGGCAGGGGATCGAGACGCTCGAATATCAGCTTCAGGGGGTAGGTTTTCTCGATGTATTCAATCGTGTGGTACACTATCTTCCTGTTGACCCCTATGATGCGCGCCAGTTCACTGATGGGGACCTCCATGTTCCTCAGGTATATCCTGCCGCGTTTAACGCTTAGGCCAGTCTCAAAAAGGAACTCCGCAACCTTCTTTCTTGCGGGGTAGTTCTTGAAGTACTCCTCCAGGATGAGCATCATTTCTGTTCACCTCTTACTCATTAATGGGTAGAAATGGATATTTAAATCTTTCCCCGCCGGCACCACAAGGTTATTAACAGGTCTGAAAGTACCATGGGTTTTGGAGGGTGGGAAATGGCGAAAGATTTTGACGTGATCGGGATCGGAAACCTGAACTACGATATCATAATGCTCATGCGCAGGTTCCCCGACTTCCACGAGAAGGTGAACGTGGATGAAGCGTTCTTCGGGCTCGGCGGCGCTGCTGCAAACACCATAAGCTGGCTCGCTAATTTCCACATGAAAACCGGCTTCCTCGGTGCTGTTGGTCGTGACGAGATTGGGCGAGCGCATCTTGATTACTTCCGTGGGCTTGGAGTGAACACGGATGGAATCCGGGTTGTCGACGGGCACTCTGGCGTTGCGGTGGTTATGATCCGGGGTGAGGACAAACGTATAGTAAAGTATCCCGGGGCGAACCTTTTGAAGGAGCTCAATTTTGAGTACCTGGCCCGTACCAGGCACGTTCACATGTCATCAAATCCCCGGGAAATCATCGAGGCTGTTGTGAAGTTCGCGGATGACAGTGGGGTGACGGTTTCCCTTGACATAGGTGAAGCCCAGCTCCCACCCGATATTGAGGAGAAGGTGGACTACCTCCTTATGAACGAGGATGAATACCGGAGAAAGTTCGGTTCCCTCGACCCCTCCCTCTGCGGTTCAAGGAACCTGGTGATAACCCTCAATGGTGGCGGGGCCATCATCAGGGACGAGGGAGGAAAAGTCTCTGAAGTTAGGGGTCTGAGTGCGGAGGTCATAGACTCCACGGGCGCTGGAGATTCCTTTGACGCCGGTGTCGTATACGGCACGCTGAACGGATGGGACCTGGAGGACTCGGCAAAGCTTGGTATGCTCCTTGCCTACCTGACTGTTCAGAAAATCGGTGCAAGAAGCGCGATAGTTCCCCTGGAGGTCGTTAAACGGGAGGCATCGGCGCTCGGACTGGAGCTGCCTTTTGATATCTCCGGAGAGGACATCTGAACACGCTTATAATTTTTCTCGTTTTTTTGCCCATCGGGGCCCAACGGAACTGGAAAGGGTGGAGCAACGCTTAAAAAGATTTACCCTTCAGATATCTTTAAGAGTGAGAGTCCAGCTGATTTAGAAGCCCAAAAGTTTAGGATGGAGGTGGATTCCTTTGGAAATCATAGTTGATAACTTTAAACCGAAGATCACCCGTCCCTTTAAGAGGAAGAACGAGTACTGGGTCAAGTTAATAACCCCCGATGGCGAATACATTATGAAATTTAAAACCCCTCTTGAGGCGGAAGATGCTATATACGGTATGCTGGATGACCTTCAGGTTTACGGTGGGAAAGTCAGGCTCAAACTTCGTGAGGGGAACGTTATAGAGGGCATTGAGGTCCTCGACCTCTACAAGCCCTCTGCCAAGGAGCTCCTTAACGAGTATTTCACGGATTGATTTGATGCCTTTTTTTGTTCATTGCCGTTGGAAATCTGACAAAAACCTATATATAGCACGAATCACATAGGTTATTCTTGGATAGTACCCTTACGATAAATCTCCAGGTGTTCAAATATTCTCTGGAGGTCGTTGATGTGGCCAGACGAAAAAACAAGGAACTCATGGAACTCGCCATGGATATGGGGGGCGAGGAAGCCGTTGAGGTAATTAAGGCCCTGGAAAAAAAGGGAGAGGCCACGGACGAGGAGCTTGCGGAAGTAACTGAGATACGCGTGAACACGGTTAGAAAAGTTCTGTACATGCTCTACGATCAGGGACTCGCTGAGTTTAAGAGGATACGTGATAAAGAAACCGGCTGGTACTACTATTACTGGCATCTGGATATCAAGCGCCTGCCGGAGATTCTGCGCTCCAAGAAAATGGCCGAGCTGAAGAAGCTTAAGGAAATGCTGGAGGAGGAGACCGGCGAGATCTACTACTGGTGCGGTACACCTGGACACCCAAAACTTACCTTCGATGAGGCTATGGAGTACGAGTTCCAGTGCCCCATATGCGGTGAGATGATCATGCAGTACGACAACACCCAGATAGTGGAGGAGCTCAAGCGGCGAATTGAGGAGCTTGAGATTGAGCTGGGTCTTAAAAAGAAGCCCGGGAAGAGAAAATAACCTGAATGGTATCCGGATGAACTTCGGGGATGGTGAGAATGGAAGAAGTGATTATTCTGGAGAAGGTCTACGGGGACAGAAGCGGCTTTCTCAAGCTTGATAAGAAGCTGAAGGCCCTTCTCGGTGATCTTGAGATTGAGTGGAAGCTGTCCGCAGTTAAAAAGAACTGGGTGAAGGTTTCTCTGAGCGGCGAAGATGAAGAGATAAGTGCCAACGTAGTGAGGGGAGAGTTCGGTGAGGTCCCTTACAGCCTGAGATCTGTTGAAGAGGGGGGAACATACAGAGGAAGATTTATAGACCTTGGAAAGGTGGGGTACGGGGCTTACGTGGATCTGGGCGTATTCTCCCCACGGCCCAAGGATGCGTTACTCCCCCTGTACTACCTGAAGGAGCACTTCGGCGAGATCCCGGTTCGCGGGATGATATCCCGCTTTGGATGGGTCGACAACCTCCCGGTTGAGGTTAGGGTTGAGAAGGTGGAGTTTGGTACGCGGGAGGTGGGGGTGGAGTTCTCAGAACCCCAGCTAAAACGCCTTGACTCCTGGTTAAACGACGGTTACGACAAGCTCTTCATCGCGGGTACCGTGAGTGAGAACGTGGAGAGGGCCCTCATCCGAACGGGTCACGGGCGGGACGTCAAGCGCATTGAGGAACTCGGTCTTATGGAGACCCTGCTCGTACTTAAGAAGGGTACGGAGGCCCCAGGTATAATACGGGAGATCGGTCCACACCTCAAGGGGGCGGTGATGGGGGCCATCAAGTTTTAGGCGTTAGGAGGTACAGCGACCTAGTTGCCAGTGCGGCCAGTATTACGATGCAGTACGGGGCCAGTGTCTGGACGAATATGGAGAAGGGAAGGTACGCGAGGGCCAAAAGGGCCAGGAACGGCGTCTGCCCCCTCATCTTCCCTATTCTGCCAACGTGCAGAACCGCGTACAGGATGACCGTAATGCTTAACGCGGTGTTGAGCAGTAGATTCAGTACGTAGCGTTCCGGTTCATCCGCGGGATGCGATGGCATGTGGATCGGGAGTCCAAACCTCAGGTACAGTAGCAGTATCCCCGCACCGGTTATAATCAGGTATGCGTAGTTCCGGAAGTGCCTCTTTGGGAACGCTATTATGAACGCCAGGGGTATCAGAACGAAGTAGGGATTGATGGCCACGGTCAAAACGGTCAGCAGTGAAAGTAGTAGTGTCTGCAGGAGCGCCTTCCCTTTCTCCGGGGAGAACGTCACGTTCGCTATCATGGCGATGGTGGAGACGAAGAACACCAGACCGAGCGTTGTGGTGTCCACGTAGTGCACGAAATGCCTGAAAGCCGGTGCCGAGAAGGTAAGTCCAAAGACGAGAAAACCCAGCTCCCTGGAGCGTTTGGGCACGATGTAGAAAGAGAACGACGCTATCAGAAGCACCAGGACCCAATGGGCGTAGATCAGGTTCTCTTCTATCGGCGGAATCGCTTTGAAGAACATCCCGAGGATCAGTCCAAGGGGGGAGGAGGGAGTGCCTCCCTTGGCGAATTCCACACCCTGCAGAAGGTACGGTAGGAACGGGGTGGATATAGTAGTACGTCCAGCTGTCAGGTACCAGAGCCCGAATACGGAGACTGTCACAAGGTAGAACGCCTCCGCGTGGCTCTTGTCCTTTCTAAGAGCAAGAAGGAACGTTAAGAACACCAGAAGCGCCAAAAGACTAAACCCTACCGTTGATGCCGTTGGAGGGTTCCAGAGAGATGAGAACGCCTTCTCGGTTAGGTATATGTTGTCCTTCGTCCCGGTGATGAAAACCGTGCCGTTAACCACGATAACAGCGGGGAGGAGTGAGGCGTTTTCGGGAAGGCCCGTTACCCTCCAGAGGGATTTCATCCGCGGGTTGTTGTAAACGTTGCCCACAAGGACAAGGGTCTCATCGCCGTGTCTTTTAATGGTTCCCATCCTCGCATCCACGTAGTACGCCCATCCCTTTGACCACCCGTCCGTACCGGGAACAACACGATACGAGGAATTTGAGCTGAGAAACTTTTGAAAGGTGGCCCTATCCGGATGGTATGTAACGGTTTGGGCCGATACGGGGGGGACCAGTATCAGAGCCAGTATCACTAAAACGAGGGCCCTTCTCATTCTATCCCTCTGGAGGATATCATGTCCCTCCGGTTAAAAAGTTAATGCAGCTCGCCGATTATCTTGAATGTCTTAGAATTGCCCCTTTAAAGTTGCGTTTGGGGTGGTGTTGGGAAGAAAAAAAGCGTTACTCCCCTTCCCCCTCCCCGTCAGTCCCTCCAAGTTTTGCGGTTAGGTTGTCGATTATCTCCATGAAGGCCTTCGCGGCCGGTGTGTCCTCGTAGAGGACTATGGGGATTCCGTTGTCGCTTGCTTCTCTAGCCTTGAGGTCGATGGGGATTCCTCCCAGAAAGTCGACTCCCTCTCTCTCAGCCAGTCTTTTTCCCCCTCCCTTTCCGAAGATGTCGATTTCATTGCCGCAGTGGGGACAGATGAGATAGCTCATGTTCTCGACTACCGCAACATATGGGACGTTCATCTGTTTCATCATGTTGACGGCCTTCCCCGTGTCGAGGAGCGCGACCTCCTGGGGTGTTGTGACGACGACCGCGGCATCGAGCTGGAGGGTCTGCGTAACCGTCAGTATCTCGTCACCCGTTCCGGGGGGGAAGTCGATTATCATGAAGTCCAGCTCGCCCCATTTGACGTCACCGAGGAGCTGCTTTATGGCCTTGGTGACGAGGGCACCGCGCCAGATTATCGGCTGATCTTCCGGAACGAGGAAACCCATGCTCATGACTTTTATGGGTGTCGTCTGCCCCATGAAATCGCTCATGGGGGGAATCATCTCAAAACGGCCGTCCTCCAGTCTCTCCGCCAGGACGTCTGCCTTTTCAACACCCAGCATCTTGGCGACGTTCGGGCCGTGAATGTCGGCATCGAGGATACCCACGAAGTAGCCTTTTCTGGCCAGGGCCGCCGCCAGGTTCACCGCCACGGTGCTCTTTCCGACACCGCCCTTACCGCTCAGGACGGCTATTTTGTGCCTCCATTTCTTCTGCTTCTCTTTGATTCTCTCTTCCAGGGGATCCGCGCCCAATCCACCAACGTTGAGGGTGGGTGCTTTGATCGTCATTTTTAAACACCTCCGGTTTTAGGTTGTCCTAAGGGGCTTAAAAGTTTTGTCCAAAAAAAGGACAACGTTACCCATATATAGGTAGTTCAGAGTGGTACCACAGTGGGGATCCCCCTGATTTCTCCTATCTCTACTCTAACATCGTAAACCTCCTTAAAGAGCCCCTCACTCAGAACCTCAAGGCCCCCGTCAGCTATCTTTCTTCCGTCCCTCATGAAGACGAACCTCCGGGCAAAACGCAGGGCAAGGTTGACGTCGTGCATAACCGTTACAACTGTCTTTCCCCCTCTCACCAGTTCTCTCGCGAGCCTCATGACCTTCAGCTGGCTCTTTAGGTCGAGATTGTTGGTCGGCTCGTCCATCAGAAGGATCTCGGGTTCTTGGGCCAGTGCCCTCGCTACGCTTACCTTCTGGAGCTCTCCGCCACTTATCTCGTTCGTTCTCTTAAGGGCGAGGTCTTCGATGCCGAGAGTTTTCAGGGCCCCTTCAACGGCCTTTAAATCCCTCCTCGACGGCGTTAGCCCCATGTAGGGTCTTCTACCCAGGAGAACGGTATCAAAAACGGTCAAAAACCCTGGCTCAATCCGTTGAGGGACGTAAGCTAAGGTCCTTGACAGTTCCCTTGGGGAGTAGTCAAGTAGAGGCTTGTCTTTTAAGAAGATCCCCTCGCACTTCAGGATCCCGGCAATGCAACGGAGGAAGGTGCTTTTTCCTGCCCCGTTCGGGCCGAGGATTGCCACGAACTCTCCCTCACCGACCTCAAGGTCTATCCCCTTAAGGACTTCGTGCTCGCCATAAGAGAAGTGGAGGTTTTTCGCTTCAATCATCGCCGACCCTCCATCTTAACGAGGAGGTAGATGAAGGCTGGTGCTCCGAGGAACGACGTGATAACACCAACCGGAAGGTTCATCGGAGAAATTATGAGCCTCGCAACGGTGTCGGCCGAAACGAGAAGCAACGCCCCGGCCAGAGCCGAGAGTGGTATCAGGGAGCGGTAGTCGCCGCCGGCTATTAACCTTATAGAATGTGGTGCTATGAGGCCGATGAAGCCGATGACCCCGACGAATGCCACCGTTATTGAGGTTATGAAGGCTGCTAAAAGGGTTCCGACGAGCCTCTCCCTCTCAATGTTCACCCCAACGCTCTTCGCTATTTCGTCCCCCAGAGTCGAGGCGTTCAGGTCCCATCTCTTTAAAATAAAATAAATGAAGATAACTGTGAAAGCAACCGTCATTACGAGGTTCTCCCCCCAAGTTGCCCTCGCAAGGTTTCCAAAGCTCCAGTACACCATCGCCGAAAGCTGGAGTTCGTTGGCGAAGTACTGAACGAGGGTGGTTAACGCAACGTATAGTGAGCTCATGGCAACTCCTGCAAGGACTATTGCCTCGGGACTCAAACCACGGAGTCTCGCCAGGGCGAGAATCACGAGGGTCGCGCTTATTGCACCCAAGAAGGCGAAGAGGACGACGGCGTAGGGGTTGTTGAGAAACACCTGCCCGGAATTGAGGGAGTAGCCCGCCCCGAGGATTATGGCTAAAGAGGCGCCGAACATCGCGCCATTGGAGACGCCCATGGTGAAGGGGGTTGCCAGGGGGTTCCTCAGGTAGCCCTGAAGGACGGCTCCGGCGATTCCCATCGAGGCCCCGACGAGAATTCCTGCAACTATCCTGGGGAGCCTTATCCCAAGGACGACGAGGCGGTCGTCTCTGCTTCCACCGTCGATGAGAACCGCGAGAACTTCCCTAAGGGGGATATGATAGGGCCCGCTTGAGAGCGAGAGGAGGGAAACCGCTAGCAGGGAAAGGAAGAGGGCGAGCCCTATGAAGAACTTTCTCCTCAGGTATGTCCTGTAATCCATAGGCATCACGGATTAGTTGGCAGGCCTTGGGTGACGTTTCCGCTGACGAGGTCTATCTTCCCAAACCCGCCGAATTCTTTGGCGAGCTGGCTGTAAACGGGCTTCCCAACGAGGAATGTGAATATCTCGTCTGCCTTCTTAACGGGGTCTACCCCCTTGAAGCGCTCCGGATAGATGGCCTTTCCGATGTAGTAGGCGTCGGCGATGGCTATTCCGATGTTGGTGTTGTAGAAGTTGTAGGGCAGGACCCCGTAAATGCGACCCTCCTTCATGGCCTTAAGCGAGTTGTAGAAGTCGGGGTTGCTCCTGTAGTCGTCGAGGATTATCTTGAGGCCACCCTCGTCGATGAAGATATAGTCCGGGTTCTCCTTGAGGAGCCACTCCTTGTCCACCTGCACCCAGCCGTAGTTCGTGCTAGTCAGGTTCGAGGCGACGTTGTCGAGGCCCAGAACCGTGAAGGGCGCATAGTCAGTGAAGGTGCTCGTTATCCCGTGGGCACCCTTGAAGCCTATTCCACCGACGTAAACCTCCGGGCTCTTCGCTCCAGCGGTGAGGTTCTCAAGGTAGTCCTGCTGCCCCTCGATGAACTTTATAACCTCCTGGGCCCTCTTCTCTCTTCCAAGGATCTTCCCAGCTAAGAGGAGGGACCTGAAGAAGACAGGGTCGGTGAAGTTCTTCAGCGTGCCGTAGCTGAGGACCACGACGGGGATTCCCGTCTTCGACTGAACCTCGTCGGCTGTCTCTCTGCTCACGAAGACCATGAAGATGACCTGAGGATGAACCTTAATCAGAGCCTCCATATCGGGGAGCCTTCCGGGACCACCCGGTCCAATGATCGGTAGCCTAAGGAGCTCCGGGTGGGCTAGGATGTAGGGCCTTCCGTAGGAGAAGCGCTTCTCGAACTCCTCGATTCCAACGACGTCTTTGGTCGCGTTGAGGTAGGCGAGTATCCTAAGCGCGCCGGGACCGACCGCAACTACCCTTGTGACGTTCGTTGGAACCTTTACGGTTCTCCCCATCATGTCCGTGACTGTGGTGTAGCCTTGGCTTGCGCTTGAGCTCGTTACCGTTGGGGAGGGGCCGGTTGCGGAATTTGTGTGGTTCGGCGTTGATGTCCCTATACATCCCGTCATTGAGACCACTAAAAATACCACGAGGATGGCCAGAACCACTTTCCATTTAGTCTTCATCTTTCCTCATCTCCACTATCCCACTACCTGTAACGGCGTAGTACCTTTCCCCAGCACATTTGAGGCAGAATGGTTTTCCCTCCATATAAATCACCTTTGTGGCCATAACAAGCTCACCACATTTCGCACATCGAACGCTTTCAAATATCGGTGCATGCTCTATCGGTTCAACCTTTACGCGTTCAACTTTGAACTCCCTCCTTGGAAGGTAGAGCATTTTCTTAGCTGTTTCCTCCCAGAGCTGCCAGAGTCTTTCCACTTCTTCGTCTGTGCCCTCCCTTCTTTTAACAACCCTGTCAAAAAGTTCTGTTGTCTCAGGTGTATAATACTTCTCCAGTTTCTCACCGTCGATGTAAACCCGGACTCCCTGCCAGTCAGAGCGTCTGACGAGAGTCAAGGCAATCTTTCCGAGGTCGACGTAGATCAAAGAGTTATTGCCAAAGGTACAGCCGGTTGTTACCTGGACTCCATCCGCGAAACAACTGTTGTTCTCAACTATTGCCAAGATACTCTCATCAACACTTCCCCCGTAATCAAGCCTGCCGACGCCGAGCTCTTCCATCGCTATCATGGAGGCTCGGATCCCAAGGATCAGGTACGGGCACACGTGTTCATGGAATTCCTTGGCGTAGCTGAGAATTCCCTCATAATCTCGCGCTCTTACGAGTCTGTTGATCTGAAGCATCGTATCACCAGATTAGTATTTAGTGTTACTAATTTAAATCATTTTTGCTTTTTGGTAGCACCGGGTTCTGAAGACTTCTTGAGGATTTTCGCGTTCAGCTCAGGGTAACTGCTCCTTGGCTGTCAGCTCGGGGACTGGATTGGATAACAGGGGAAATCAAAACCGCGTTGGATCATCGCGCTGGCCTTCAAAGATGCCGTGAACTGGACACTAAAACCTCAAAGTGGAAAGAAAAGGAGTTCACTCCTCCGGCTTCGGGAGGGTGACCTCGACACCGAGGACCTTCCACATGGCTTTAATCTGCTCGCGCATGACGTTTATTGCCTCTGGCTGCTTGAAGAGGTGCTTGAACCTGCCCTGGTACTTAAGGTACTCCTCGACGGGCTTCTTGAACTCGATGGCAACGATCTTGCCCCCCTCGCGGGTGACCTTGGCCCCCCCTCCGGGTGGCTGTATCTTGATGTGGTGGAAGTCACCGTTCTCGATCTCGAAGAGCGGCCAGACACCGGTCTCGATGGCAAGGCGAGCTATCTCAACGCCCTTCTCGAGCGGGCTCTTCCAGCCGGTCGGGCAGGTACACTGGACCTGGACGAAAGCCGGGCCATCCACCTTGGCGGCCTTCTTCATCTTCTTGACGAAGTCGAAGGGGTTGCCTATGCTGGCGGTTGCGACGTAGGGAACCTGGTGGGCGGCAGCTATGAGGGCGACCCACTTCTTGGGCTTGTCCTCACCGATGGAGTACTTGCCCGGCGGGCTGGTGGTGGTCCAGGCACCGTAGGGGGTTGAGCTCGACCTCTGGATTCCGGTGTTCATATAGGCCTCGTTGTCGTACATCAGGTAAACGACGTTGTGCCAGCGCT
>NZ_JALSLB010000020.1 GCF_026988555.1 Thermococcus sp.
CGGCATCCGTTGCTATGATGAGCAGATCTGCCCCTGCGGCCGCACTTTTTGCTATCTCGATGTTGGTCGTTGGAATTATTGAGGAGATTGTGATGCTGTACTCGCTTCCCAGAGCGAGACCCTGAAGTGCCTTGCTTACAACCTCAACATCGCTCGCTCCTTCAACCAGAATCCTTACATCAACTATGGTCATTCCTTTCACCCCACGGGGTCTTACCCCGGATGGAATACGGCAGGGTCTTTAAAAGTTCTCCGCCAGCTCGATCTGGAGGTCTGGATTTTCGATTATCACATCCCCGCCGGGGAGGAGGGATATACTCATGGCGTGGACTTCAACGCCGGCCTTCCCAGCCTCGGCAAGAAGTCGGGTTATCTCGGGGTCACCTCTTTCGTAGGGTCGGAATTTCTCAACGCCTGGCAAGGCACCTACAAAGAAAATCATCGCCCTATTTCCCTTTTTCGAAAGTTCCACCAGTTCCTTGATGTGCTTTTGGCCTCTCAGCGATGGACAGTCCGGGTACATTGCGTATTCCCCGTTTTTTCCGCCGCGCAGAACGGCGCTCTTCATCTCGGCGTAGATTTCTCCCGAGGGGCATTCAAAGAGGTAATCGAGCCTTGATTTTCCAACTGTGATTTCCTTCCTCTTTATCCGGCAGTCCCTGAGCCAGGGGATTAGGTTAAGCTCCAAAGCCCTCTCGAAGGCTTTAGCTTGAGTTCGTGTGTCTATTATCGCCCCTTTTCCTCCCAGGTCCTCGAAGGCGATGAGGATAAAATCGGTCTTTCCACCGCTCTTCGGCAGACAGAAGGCTTTCCTTCCGGGGGTCATGAACTCCTCTAGGCGGCCGGTGTTGGTTACCAAAGCCTTCCTAACCTCGCCTTCAACTTCAACCAGTGCCACGAAGCGGTTGAGCCTTTTGAGGAAGGTGCAGGGAACGGGGTTGAACTTTAGTAGAACGTTCATGACCTAACGTCAGAGCACTGAAATATAAGCTTTTGGAATAGCTAACCGGGATGCATGTATCTTTCGAAAATTTTATATCCTGTTACAGGATAATCCAGTTGGTGGATACAAATGCGGTTCTACGACAGGGAAAACGAGATGGAGTCTCTGCAGAAAGCGTTGAGACTGTCTAACTCCAGACTTGTCGTCGTGACTATAACCGGACGTCGGCGTGTTGGAAAAACACGGCTGGTGAGAGAATTCTTTGGCAGGACTGATACTACTTATCTGGACTTTTTCTTTTCGGTCAAAAGCGAGAGATTACTCTTAGAGGATTTTTCAAGAGAGATAAAGACGAAATTGGGCTATTCTCCAAGGTTTGGAAGTTTTTCAGAGATGTTTGAATATCTGGAAGTTTCCAATGTTGAAGCCATCTTCTTCGATGAGTTTCAAAACGTGCTCCGTGTAGATCCTGCCATAGCCTTTGATCTCCAGCGTTTTATTGACCGGAACGGAGATAAGCCCCTTCTGCTGATCCTATCCGGTTCATACTTAGGAATGATGAAAAGACTGCTGATGTCTCGAAAGGCCCCTCTCTACGGCAGGAGCACCCTTTTCATAGAGCTACAACCCCTACGGCCAAGATGGGTTTTCAGGATGCTCAAAGACCTTGGAGTCGAAGATCCAATCTCGCGGATTGAGTTTTATGGCATTTTTGGTGGAATCCCAAAATACTACGAACTGCTTGAAGTTTTCGAAACCAAGGAGCCTTTGGGCATTATTATGGAGGGGGTTCGATACTCCACAGTCCTCTCGGCAGAGGGGGAAGGACTCTTGATGGATGAGTTTGGGAAAGCCTACAGAACCTATTTCTCCATCCTTGAAGCAATAGCCTCGGGAAAAAACAGGCTCGTCGAGATTGCCAACGCTGTTGGGATGAAGCCCGGGAGCATTACCAAATATCTCGAAGCATTGGAGGACTACTACGGAATAATAACCCGGGAAAGGCCCATCCTCGGTGGTAGACGTTCGAGGTATGTAATCAGCGACTACTTCCTGAACTTCTGGTTCAGCATGATAGAACCAAATCGCCGGCACATTGAAGTAGGGGATTTTAATGCGTTTATGAGAAACATCGGGAGAAGATTTCCGGGGTTTTTTGGGAGGGTCTTCGAGAGGGTTGTAAGAGACATTCTTCACGACTTAAACGGAGACCTCATCACATTTGACCTGATTGGGCCCCACTGGGGACGAAATTATGAAATAGACCTTGTTGCCGTTGATAACAAAGATAAAACCGCCACGTTCATAGAAACGAAATGGAAGTCCAATGTTGATGGGCCGAGGGAGATCAGCAGGCTTATCACAAAGTCACACAACCTCCAGTGGAGGGGAGAAAAGCGTTACTTCCTCATAGCAAAGAGCTTCCGCAGGGAGTGTGATGGCTGCATCACCGTTGAGGAACTGCTGGAACACCTAAAACCTTAAATATCCCGGCCGTGACCATTTAGATGGAAATCTAAACGGAAGGTGATGAAGATGGTGGACTACGAGCTTCTCAAGAAGATAGTTGAAGCCCCTGGAGTTTCTGGCTACGAGTTCCTCGGCGTTAGAGACGTCGTTGTGGAAGCCTTCAAGCCCTACGTTGACGAGATTAAGGTTGACAAGCTCGGCAACGTCATAGCCCACAAAAAAGGAAATGGCCCAAAGGTCATGCTGGCGGCACACACGGATCAGATCGGCCTCATGGTGACCCACATCGAGAAGAACGGTTTCCTCCGCGTTGCGCCCGTTGGAGGCGTTGACCCGAGGACGCTCATCGCCCAGCGCTTCAAGGTCTGGATTGGTAAGGAGAAGTTCATCTACGGTGTCGGTGGCTCCGTTCCACCCCACATCCAGAAGCCGGAGGAGAGGAACAAGGCCCCAACCTGGGAGCAGGTCTTCATAGACATAGGCGCGGAGAGCAAGGAAGAGGCAGAGGAGATGGGCGTTAAGGTTGGCACGATAATAACGTGGGACGGCCGCTTAGAGCGCCTTGGGAAGCACAGGCTCGTCAGCATAGCCTTCGACGACAGGATAGCCGTTTACACCCTCGTCAAGGCCGCCCAGGAGCTTGGAGAGACCGATGCAAACATATACTTCGTTGCAACGGTTCAGGAAGAGGTCGGCCTTCGCGGAGCGAGGGTTTCCGCCTTTGGAATAGACCCCGACTACGGCTTTGCCATAGACGTTACCATAGCGGCCGACGTTCCCGGAACGCCGGAGCACAAGCAGGTCACCCAGCTCGGCAAGGGAACCGCGATAAAGATAATGGATCGCTCCGTCATCTGCCACCCGACGATTGTGAGGTGGATGGAGGAATTAGCTAAGAAGCACGAGATTCCGTACCAGTGGGACATCCTCCTCGGTGGAGGAACCGATGCGGGAGCGATACACCTGAACAAGGCCGGCGTTCCGACCGGTGCGATAAGCGTTCCCGCTCGCTATATCCACTCAAACACTGAAGTGGTAGACGAGCGCGACGTCGATGCCGGTGTCAAGCTGATGGTCAAGGTTCTTGAGCACATAAATGAGCTCAGGATTTGATCTCATCCACTTCTTTTTCCAGGAGTTTCTGGGAGGCGGGTTCTTTCTCCCATTTGTAGAGGAAGTAGGCCAGCCCTACGAAAATCCCCGCAACCATAAACGGCCATTTTGAGGG